>JAKACS010000657.1 GCA_021821235.1 Bacillota bacterium | reverse complement strand
TTCTGGTGTGCTGTTAAACGTCATCATTCAAAAGATTAAAAAAAGGAAAAACCAAAAACAAATTATTCTTTATACGGGCCCGATGAGCAGCCATCGTGTTTTCCAAGATCTCGTCATCCAACGGGTAAGCAATTTTGATGCTCAAACAATCGAATAAGAACTAAAAAGCGTGGCAAAGACCAAATGTTTTTGCTGCGCCTTTTTTCTTCATTTATTTATACGATTCCATATTCTTCAAGTTAGAAATTTTACGCAAAATTACATTCTTACCAATGTCAATATAGAAAAAACTAGGTTAGCTTTCCTTACACAAAGGTTTTCGTAAGGGTTGGCATCGATCATGTGAGAGAGGTGCTGTCAAAAGATTCTGCTGTTAAGGATCTGATTAGACGGCTAGACGAGGCTCTGTCTGTTATTCAAGATCCTTGGAAGGATGCGGTTCAAAATAATAAGAGGGTAAAGAATTTATATGACACAGTGAAAGTTCCGACACTAAAAAACTAGGAGTAGATTCAAATGGAAACAGTCAAAGGTATTACCGCTGGTATCGCTCGCTGCACCGGCTTATGCCGGAATTTCGCTTACCCATCGCGTGCTTGGCAGTTCTTTTGCAATCGTCACCGGACATCATTCCCAAGGAAAAGCGCCAACCATTGATTGGAAGAATCTGGAAAAGGGAGTTGACATGATTGGCGTTTTTATGGTAATCGGCAATCTTGAAGAAATATGCTACGAAATAATAAACAATGGAAAAGATTCAAATACTCCCGTAGCGGTTATCCAACAGGGAACCACAGCCGCGCAGCGAACTGCTGTCGGCACACTGCAAACGATTAGTAGCATTGTAAAAAGGGAAGAGATAAAAAATCCAGCGATAATTGTCGTTGGTGAAGTCGTTCGATTCCGGAAAAAATTGCAAACATGGGAACAATTGAACGGACAAAGGGATTGGGAGGTAGAAACAGAAGACTTCTTCAACGTATATGGATAAATCCCGGATGGATTTTAGCATGTAAAAAGCGTCATATACCGCGATACGGCTGTTTATGGCGCTTTGTTTGATTAATGATTTACCTTAACTGTTCCCAATCGCTGTACAGACCGCTTCCCTGGCAGCCGGGGCACTCGAAGGAATTGAAATAAGCAAATTCATTATATGGATAGACTGTATAGCCTTTCCCGTGACAATCCGGACATTTGCCTTGTTCCTTCATTTTGTTTACATAATTTTGCTGCCGGGTTTCTTTCCACTGGTTATAGGAATTGAGTAATTCCATTCTGATCACCTCGATCATTTAGCATCTGAACTATTTTTAGCATCTCTAAAAATTGGAAATTTATTCTTTTAGTTTTGGGAAGAAAAGAAAAATTTATTGTAAGCGTTCTCTAATTAGCATATGCATTGCGACAAAAACCGCGCCAAACCTCTTTTTAAGAGTCGGCATAGTTTGACGGATTTTTCTCATACTAAGAAAAAAGCAAAGGAATGAGTTAAGTGGGAAAATGGAATGAACAGTCAGCACCAAATAACAATTTGCCAGCACAATCGATTCGCACTTCTAAACTAGTTGGCAACCATGCTTTTTCTGAAGAACTGGCAGACGGCGGCGAGCGTGATCGAAACATTCAGCGTCAAGCTCGTAAAAAGAAATAAGTATAAGCGGCGGTCAAAAGGATCGCCGTTTTTCTTGGATAATCAGAATTTATATCCGTAAATTCTGAACGCATAAGGGCAACTACGCCTCTGTCTTCGCCAAAGGATCGCCAATCGGCGAGTTTTCTTTTACAAGATTCGGGAAATGCGAGGGGGATGAGTGACATGCCAATGCTTGATGTGAATGGTGACAACATATATTTTTCAGTTAAAGGAAGCGGGATCCCGATAGTCTTTATACATCCGCCTGTACTCACTTCCGTTAATTTTGAATACCAAATAGAGGAGTTATCGCAATTTTTTAAAGTGGTTGTTTTTGATATCAGGGGGCACGGGAAAAGCCCGTATTCAGCCAGATCAATTACCTATCCTCTAATCGTTAATGACATAAAACAAATATTAAATCATTTAAAAATTGAAAAGGCGTATATTTGCGGCTACTCAACAGGTGCTTCAATCGCTTTGGAATTTTTACTAAACGTGAAAGAACGTACATTAGGCGGAATCCTTATTAGCGGTATGTCGGAAATCACCAACTGGCGTTTAAAGAATAGAGTTTCTTTTGCAAAAAACCTCGCGAAAGTTGGGGCAGTGCCTTTTTTAGCATGGTCGATCTCTAAGAGCAATTCCGATACAAAAATGCTGTTCGAAAAGATGTTTAATGATGCAAAAGGTGGAGACCACAGAAATATACAGCAATATTACGACTACAGTTTAAACTATAATTGTACAGCTCAACTGAAGAACATTCATCTTCCGTGCATGCTTATCTATGGTAAAAATGATAAGCAATTTTATAACTATGCCCGGATATTACATGAGAACTTACCATCGAATCTGTTTCTATTCATTGAAAACGTTAGCCATCAGATTCCAACAAAAGCTTGGAAGGAATGCAATCAATGGATCGGTCAGTTTATAAAAAAAAACAGGAGTGAATTTTGATGGATACGAAATTATTTCGAGTTATAAATTTGCTATTAGGCCGATCATTCATGCTCGACCGCCTAATGATCCTTTTATAAAAAGAAGAGTAGGAATCCTCATTCCCTCTAAAATAGATTCCTCCTTTCCAAGTAAACATACTTTACTCGATTTTGCCATTTCAACTACGTTGATTTTTTATAAGCGTTTTCTCGGCTTCATCATGTCTGTATTGTCTTTCCTTACAGGCTTGTCCCGAATTTGGGTGGAACACCATTATCCATCTGATATTGTAGGAAGTGCGATTATCGGCT
>JAKACS010000656.1 GCA_021821235.1 Bacillota bacterium | reverse complement strand
GTTAACTGTCGGCTGTTGAAAGGGGAAATAGCTGTATGGCAAGACGTAAAAATGTTTTAGATGAAAGTGAATTGGCTGTTTTAGAAAAAGAAACAAAATCCTATGTAGAATCATTTAAGGACGCTATTGATTTATTTGTTAAGGACTGTGAATTAAGGAATTTACGTCCGCACACAATTAAGTATTACATGAATGAATATAAGGCGTTTTTAAATTCGCTATCAGAACAGGGAATAGACCTTTCAGTATTAAAGCCTTACAACGTCACAGAGGAACACATTCAAGAAAATGTCATTCTGTATATGAAGAACTATAAAGGCAACAAAATAGTATCCATAAACACACGTTTAAGGGCTTTGCGTTCATTTTTTAATTTTCTGTATAAGCATAAACATTTGCCGAAAAATCCAATGGAAAATATTAAGTTGCTGAAAGACCGCAAACACATTATTGCAACCTTTACAAAGGAACAGCTAAAAACGTTATTCCGTCAGCCTGATTTAAAGACATTCACAGGCGTTCGTGACTACACCATAATGATGATAATGCTTGAAACAGGTATTCGTGTAAATGAATTGGCTGGATTATCATTAAATGATATACGTTGGGAAGATGGTTTAATTTGTATTAGGAACGCTGTCATTAAGACCACAAAATCTACAATTCTACCATGTGCAGCATAGTCATGGGCTTCATACAAGAGCCCTTTTTGGTCAGCACTTGTTTTTGGTGCAAGTGCTGTAGAAACAAAATAGCCTTCAGGATGTAATCGATCAACTGTTTTTTGCAAAAATTGATTGTACAAGTCACGGTCTTCTGGAAACACATTTTCAAAATCAATGTTCAAGCCTTTATACCCTTTTGCTTTCATAACAGAGAGAATATTGGTTAATAAATTATCTTGAGCATCAGTACTGGATAGAATTGCATTGGCTAATTTTGACCCCGGATCTTTGTAAGTAAAGTTTGTAATACACATCATCGGAGTAATTCGATTGGAAACGGAGGCTTGAAGAAAAGCCGTATCATCTATCGGATTGATGCCGCCACTCTCTGTCATTGAATAAGCGAAAAGGGAGGAATAGGTTAAATATTTGCCCACTTCTTGGATTAATGTTCCGCCTTTTTCTCCTGTGTCAATGGTGTAGGCATTTACATTCATCAAGGGCTTATTAAATGGAATATACAACCTCATTCCAACATAAAGCATATTTGGATTTTGAATCTGGTTGATTCGGATTATTTCTTGAACCGTTGTCCCGTAGGTTTGTGCAATTTTCCATAAGCTATCTTGTGCTTGAACTACATAGGTTCGTGCTGGAATGGTTAAAACCATTCCGGGGTAAATATTAGATGGATTACTAATATTATTGGCTAAAACAATGGTCTGAATGGATATTCCATATTTTTGAGCAATAACCCACAACGTTTCTCCGGGTTGAACAGTGTATGCTTTATAAGGTGTGGGAATAACGAGTGCCATTCCAATCACCAATCGATTAGGATCTTCCAATTGGTTTACGCTAACTATTTGGTTAATGGAAATACTATACCTCTGAGAAATAGCCCATAAGGTTTCTCCTTGTTGAACAGCATGAATAAGAATGAGTATCCCCTCCTTAAAAATCTTCTCATTCAACTATATTCTTTAAAGGAAAGAATATAATAATCATTTTTTGGATTATAGAAATGTTGAAATTTGGAATATTATTTTAATTTCTTGAATAATAATGGAAAGTATTTGCAATTATTGGAGGGGGTAAAATGTTACTTGGAGAAGTTCAAAGAATTATACAAACTTATGACATACAACCTGACATTGGCGAACTTCCAGAAAAAAAGCCAAAAACTAGACTTGAATTAACTAAAAAGAGAACAAGGTATTCAACAAGATTTGCCAACCCGGATGGAAGTTTTACCGAAGTCATTTATAATCAACCACAGTTTTTTCAAGATATTGATAAAAAGTGGAAAAAGATTGACAACAAGATAAAAAAGAGTTCCAAAAATCCTAATTTATTAGAGAATACCGCAAATGAATTTAAAATCATGTTTGCTGATACATCAGATGTAAGCAATCTAGTATCTGTCCAACAGGAAGGATACAATGTTGATATGTTGCTTGTAGGCGCAAGCAAAGTGATGTCCGCAGCCACCTTCGATGGCGGTTCTTTAGCCAGTGGCAGTGACGGGGCAACCGAATAACAGTCAACCTCAATGCCACTGGCATTTATAAAAGTCAGTTTTATTGTCGGATTTAAAATGGCAAATCCTCAATCAGTTCCTTTGACTCTTTCTTTAGAAAGCCATTCAGATGGTTCAATGCGCTTCTTTCGATTAACTCATTTATTTCCGTTCTTAACCGCTCAATGGTTACTTCCATCTCGGCAATTCCAGTCTCCAACTGTTCACGATAATCGCGGCTTACTCTTCTACAGTTCATTGATCGCCCGATGAATATGCGATTCTCCCACAATTTTATTTCCTTGTATGAAGGCATCTAAAAGGCTTTGACTACATAGTGTATTGATTTTTCTTGGGATCCCTTGGCTAAAGTTATAAATCGCTCTAATCGCCTCTTCAGAAAAAATTTCATGGGGTGTTTCTGCCACTTTCAACTGGTGACGAATATAATCATTGGTTTCTTTTTCTGTTAGTCCACTCATTTGATATCGCATTTGAATTCGCTGTTCAATGGCTTCCAACTGCTTTACCCTTAATAAATTTCGCAGGCTAGGTTGCCCCACGACGATTAGGGATAGGGGGGACATGGAATCCGCCTTGAAATTAAGAATGAAGCGAAGTTCCTGTAACATAGAGTCCGGGAAATGATGAGCCTCGTCTAAAATAACGACAACATTCTTTTTCTCATTCTCATAAATATCAAGCATCA
>JAKACS010000655.1 GCA_021821235.1 Bacillota bacterium | reverse complement strand
CTTTTAGTTATTTAAGAAAAGGGCGTTTTTCCTGTTTAGGAAACACCCAATCTCTATTTAATAGGGATTTGTTTTTCGGAAAATCGCTTAATCCACCCTTTCGAGGGGATGGGCAAAAACACCCATCATGAGCTATGACGGCGGATTGGTTGTTTGGTATGTTGACAACAGTTATACCGACAACTGGACAGGGGTACATCCTGGAGAAGGTTTCTTGGGGGTTGTTGATGCCCATCAGGCAACAGATTTAAAATGGAGTACAGGTGATGAAGCACAGTCCCGCTACCATGTTGCGGATGCTGCTTTTGGTCTGAATCCAACTTCCGGCTTAAATCTTGATTATGGTTACATGACACTAGTCGAGCCAAGCCAAAAACCCGTGTCCTTGTTTAATGACAGCAATTCGTTTTTAAATCCGTTTATGCCGGATGCTGGCCGCGCCATTAACACATATGGATTAAAAATCCGCGTAAATGGCCAATCGAAAGACCATTCAGTCGGCTCAGTTGTTCTTTATAAATAAGCCAAGACACCCCCTTTCGTTCAATCTGGAGGGGGCTTTTTCTGTTTTTAAAAATTGCTGCTTCTGCTGTCGACGCGTTTGCTGTTCTTTTTGCTGTTGGCGCGTCATCATTTTGGTTGTTACCTAAAGGATCTGGAAATAAATTCATGCCTTAGTTTTTTAGCTATAATGCCGCAAGTTTCTGTAAAAAACGCCTATTCTGGATGAATAGGCGTTTTTTTTAGATGGTTTTTTGAATTTATCTGCTTTTTACAAGCATATTGACTGCTTCCTGAACAAGTTTGGAGGAGTCATCATTTCCCGAATCAATCGATTCGCGGATACAATGTTCCAGATTTGCGCTGACAATGACAGCTACGGTTCGATCAATCGCTGAACGGGCTGCAGACAATTGGGTAATAACGTCTTTGCACTCTTTGCCTTCTTCCATCATGCGTAAAATACCACGAATTTGTCCTTCCACTCGTTTTAAACGGTTAATGGTCTTGTCAGTGTACACCATTTTCTTTCACCTCTGTTGATAATCATTTTAAGCGATATTCCGGTGAAAGTCTAGATTCATTCAATTTATCAAAATTGGCATTTTTGTGCACTAGAACTAAATAAAGCGAAGGGTTTATTATACTCCTCGCTTATTGCCCCAAATAAATGTATGAAGTTGCGGAAGGACTCTCACCGTTTGAAATTGTTCGTCCGCCATTGTTTTGTTAATCAGCCACTCGTATTTTTTCAAAAGATGATTTAGTAATTTTTGATCATCGTTAGCAGTTAGATCTTCATTTCCAACTTGCAAGAAAAAAGGCACCCGGGGATAACGCTGATGCACTTTTTTTGCATAGACATAATCCGTATCATCAAAAACGACCACCTTCAGGCTCAAATGCTGATTGGACGATCTGCTTGTTACTTTTTCAACAATTTGATCCAAAACAGCAAAGTCCGTGTTCATACCGGAGCTGGGCGGCTTTGGCGAAATCGTCAGCTCATCAATTTCCATGAACCAGTTCTGCCACCGGCTTCCTTGTGTTTCAAGGCAGACCTTTATCTCGTGATCCTTTAAAATTTCAATTAAGTTCTCCATATTTTTGATCAATGCCGGGTTTCCGCCTGAAATGGTCACAAACGAAAAACCGCTTCCGCCAATTCTTTTTAATTCTGACCAGATTTCTTCAGCTGACAGCATTTTGATCTCATCTTTAGCCGTGCCATTCCAGGTAAAAGCCGAGTCGCACCAGCTGCAGGCATAATCGCATCCCGCGGTTCTGACAAACATTGTCTTCTGGCCGATGACCATCCCTTCCCCCTGTATCGTCGGGCCAAAGATCTCCATTACTGGTATTTTACTCATTCTCCATCCACTCCCTTCGTGCCTCGGCATAGCTCGTCGGCGTTTCGAACAGACGGACAAATTCAACTCTTATCCCATTATATTGTGCAGTACGTCCCTTCAGCGCAGCGGCCATCTTCTCATAAATCCAGACCACCATATTCTCTGCAGTGGTGTTCATTGGCGGCAGCACTTCATTTAAATAGCGATGATCGAGAAAAATCTCAATCTCATTTTTCCAAATCTCTTTTATATCGCCAAAATCAATTACAAGACCGCGTTGATCAGCAAATCCGCTGATGCCAAAAACAACTTTGTACGTATGACCGTGAAGATTCTTGCATTTTCCTTCATATGCATGTAAGTGATGGGCGGCATCAAATGTAAATTCCTTGCTGACTAACACTCGCTTGGAATGGTATCGTAATTGGCTTTTTTGGATATCCTCATTGATTTTTTGGAGCTTTTCCACGATGTGAAATCCATACATGTTGTCAACACTCCTCCTGAACTTTCAAATACTCCTCAAGCCCGCGTTTTCTTAATTGACAAGCGGGACATTCTCCGCAGCCATCTGCAACAATACCGTTATAACAGGTCAATGTTTTCTCACGGACAAAATCTAATGCGTGCAGATCATCTGACAGTTTCCATGTTTCGGCTTTATTGAGCCACATCAGTGGTGTGTGGATCACGAATTGTTGATCCATGGAAAGATTTAAAGAAACGTTTAACGATTTGATAAAAACGTCGCGACAATCCGGGTAGCCGCTGAAATCCGTTTCACAAACACCCGTTACAATATGCTTTGCCCCAACCTGACTGGCTAAAATACTAGCGAACGAAAGAAAGATCAGATTTCTTCCAGGAACAAATGATGAAGGCAATCCTCCATCCACCCCATCTTTTACTTCAATATCATTTCTTGTTAACGCACTTGGAGCCAGTTGGTTTAAAAGCGACATATCGAGGATGTGGTGCTTTACGCCCAGCTCATTTGCAATATTTTTCGCACATTCAATTTCCAAACGATGACGTTGGTTATAA
>JAKACS010000654.1 GCA_021821235.1 Bacillota bacterium | reverse complement strand
GTAAATTCATTTGCGAACACTGGTGTCATTGCTAGTATATCTCTGTAGCTGTAATCAATAATAGTTCATTTTGCTAATCCCTCTCCTTTTTAATCAACATGAATTGACCGAACATCTCTGAAATGGAATAAGCATACCCTCCAACGTTTATTGATTTTACTTCACGCTTAATCCATCTCAATTGACCTTGACGCAAATAAAAAACCCCCTTCCATAATAAAAATTACGAAAGAGGTTGAATGGTTTTATGTATAAGTTTAAAACGGTTTTTCATTACAGCCTAACACAGTCTTTAATGAGACTGGGCGAAATCTGCTTGGGTATAAGTGCAAACAATTATTCGGTGTAACTTTTAGAATGTTAGGTTGGCGGGACTGCGTGGGAATCGAACCCACCTGACCTGGCACGCAGGTCACAAGCAGTTTTGAAGACCGTGGAGGACACCAGTACCCCATTCAGCCCCGAAATGAAATAGCGACTTTTGTATTATACTTGAAACAAACGGTGTTTTTCAATAGTTTTCACCTAATTGTCAAGTTTTCAAACTGGTTTATCTAATAATCTTCACCAGATAAGGGAAGTTTCAGATGGGATTTTCAACTAATTTCCTTGAGATCAACTGGGAGATTGGTTTGGTACTTCATTCACACAATTGTAAATTTTCGTATTATTTTCTTGTCTTCACTGCAAATTTGCATCTATAATAATAGTAAAATGACTGGTGCAGGTGAGTACATATGCTTCATGGCTGGTTTATATGGTTTATTTTGTTTTGAACCCTCTTCTTGATTGGCTCTTTTGCGATCGGCGGCTATTTTATGTTTCGGAAGTTTTTAAAACAACTGCCAAAAGAAGATGGTAAATCGGTTATGGATTGGGAAGAGCATTATGTGCAGCATTCGCTTCACCTTTGGCATGAGGATGAAAAGAAACTGCTGAATGAGCTTGTCAGCCCGGTTCCAGAGTTATTTCGCGATGTAGCTAAACACAAGATTGCCGGGAAAATCGGTGAACTGGCCTTGAAGGAACAAGCTCTGAAAATCACACAGGATCTTGTCATTAAAGGCTACATTCAAGCAACACCTAAGCGTGACCATAAATTTCTGCGCAAGCGGCTGAATGAAAAACAAATCGATGTCACTCCATATGAACATCTTTTCTAAACCGTTCCAGTCTCGGACGGTTTTTATCTTTTCACAGCGATTTTATGCAAGGGGAGACTAATTCTCCCCTTTTACATCTTAATATTTTTAAGTTGATGATGCAGTTTTTTGTAATTTACGTACATTGCGATGCGCCACGGGACGATCATACTGTATGCCAGCAAAAAGAACATCCCACCGAGCTGTTTATAATCAATGGAGGTGCTAAGGATGGACTTTGCAACAATGCGAATGATTAAAAGGCCGATTAAAATAAAGACAAAGGCTTTCGATCGTTTTAAGTAAATATCATTACCTTGAATCTCAAACTTGGACGTTTTGATTAAAAAAATCGAGAACAGCATGCCGACAATGACCGCTTCGACGATTTCTGCCGGTGTGAGCCTGAAATCAGGAATTATATACATGAGAGCACCTGTCGACATAAAGATCGGCGGCAGGACAATTTTTTTCACCGATGCGGGCTTTTTGGCTGCCTTTAACCGAACAAACAAAACAAAAACCGCCATTAGAGCAGCGCCAACTGATGACACAACAACCATGTTCATAGAATACATCCATTCCTTGTCAAATTTAGTTTCAATCAGAATTCTCAAAATCAATAAAAACAATTACAAAGTGTTTAACGTAAAATTACGAGCCAATTGGGCAACAATAACCAAAAATGAAAAACCATTTTTGGAGATTCCAAAATGGCTAATTATTTTAAAACTCTATTGATGGCATCAAGTACGCGGCTTTCGTCGAATGGTTTTACGATAAAATCTTTTGCCCCCGTCTCAATTGCTTCGACCACCATTTTTTGCTGACCCATTGCGGAACACATAATGATCTTCGCGTCGGCAAATTCGCTGCGAATGATCTTGACGGCTTCAAGACCGCTCATTTCAGGCATGGTTATGTCCATCAAAACAAGGTCCGGCTTTAATTCCTGGTACTTTGCAACCGCCTCTTTTCCATTTTCTGCTTCGCCTACAACTACGTGGCCAGCATTTGTCAAAATAGTGGATAATGTCATCCGCATAAATTTTGCATCATCGACGATGAATATTCTTGCCACCGCATTTCCCCCTCGTGCCGTCGTCTAGTGCCAATTTAAATTGAGCAGCTTGATTCTCTCATATATTCTACACTAAAATATAGCGAATCTTTGCAGAAAATTCAAATGAACCGAACTGTGACAGCCGTTATTTCATGCATTAGAATCCGGTAAAGCCGCCAAACATTCCTTGAAAAAGGATAATGATTTTTGTCATCCAGTCAAAGAATAACACAAGCCCCATGACTATCATAATGTATCCGCCAACTTTTACAATCTTTGTGTTGTGTTTACGGATCCAGCCCATACGGCCAATAAAAAAGGACAGAATAAAGAACGGAATCGCAAAACCGAGTGAATAAGCGGTCATGTATAAGACACCAAATTCCGGTTTTGTTGCGGCAAGCAAGATGACAGAGGACAAAATCGGCCCGGTGCACGGCGTCCAGCCCGCGGCAAACGCCATTCCGATTAATACGGAGCCAATATAGCCTGACGGACGGTTTTTAAATTCAAAACGGCGGTCTTTCATCATAAATTCAGGTTTGAACAGCCCGACAACCATCAGTCCAAAGAAAACGATAAAGATTCCGCCCAGTTGGCGAATCAAGTCTTGGTATTCTCGGAAAAAGCTGCCGATCAGCGATGTCCCGAAGCCAATTGCGATAAAAATAATTGAAAATCCAATCAGGAAA
>JAKACS010000653.1 GCA_021821235.1 Bacillota bacterium | reverse complement strand
TTGAGCGGAAGCGGTCACTGAGAGGTGCGCTCAAGGCCCAAGAATCCGAAATTTGAGCGATGACGGTCACTGAGAAATTCATTCAATTGCCCGGAAATGAAATTTGAAAAATGCTGATGCACGAAAACATAAGAGAAACGTGCTGATGATTGTAGGTCATCGCAATTTTTTTATCCTCTTTATAAAATAAATTAATAAAGTTCGATTTTTGCTCAGCAGAATGCTATAATGGGGACAAAGAAAGTACCAGCAACCTTGAAATCAATTTGAATCGAGGATGAACGCTATGAGGAAGATCAGATGGGGTGTATTAAGCACAGCCAATTTTGCCCAGACAATAACACTCCAGAAAAAACCATTCGCAACATGGAAGCAGTAGAAGCTTGCTACAAGTCCATTGGATTAAATAAAAGTAAAAAAAATAACAGGGGAGGAACACGAAAGTGGAAATAGCACAAAAGCCTTTTGGCACAGTAGGTATAAAAGAAATCAACGAGTTTACACTAAAAAACGACAATGGCATTGAAATTTCCTGCATCAATTTAGGCTGCATCATCACCAAAATACTTTCGCCTAATCGTAATGGATCGAGTGAAAATATCGTACTTGGCTTTGAATCTTTGGAAGAATACTTAGAAAATCCCCCCTTCTTTGGCGCTGTAATCGGCCGGGTAGCTGGAAGAATAAAAGAAGCCCAATTTGAGCTTGAAGGCAAAACCTATCAATTGAAAAAAAATGATGGCAACAATCATCTGCATGGCGGACCAAATGGCTTTCATAAAGCAGTCTGGGATGCAGCAACATTTGAAACGAAAGATGAAGTGGGGATTCGCTTTTCATACATAAGTGCAGATGGGGAGGAGGGCTATCCAGGCAACACAACAATACAAGTAACGTATACCTTAAACAATCAAAATCAATTTGCAATTCAATATGAAGCCAGTACAGATCAGACGACACCGATCAATTTGACCAACCATACCTATTTGAACTTAAGCGGCGATTTGAAACGCGATGTTTTGAATCATGTATTGCAAATGGAAAGCAATCAATTTCTTGAGTTAAACGAGGAGTTGCTGCCAACAGGGAAATTCGTTGACGTGGCAGACACTGTTTTTGATTTTCGGAACGGTCGGAAAATCAAAGAGGGAGCAGAGTCAATGGCACCGCAAAACGTTTTGGCAGGCGGGGGTTATGACCATCCATTTTTACTTGATGGAAAAATCGTTTTGGTCGATGAGGAAAGTGGGCGCAAGCTTCTGATCGAGACAGATGCCCCGAGTGTTGTTCTATACACAGGCAACCAGCTTTCAGATGATCTAAAAATCAACGGCGGCACGGCTAGAAGGCACTTGGGACTTTGCCTGGAAACGCAAGGTTTGCCGGATGCCATCCACCATCCGGAATTTCCTTCGATTGTATTAGAAAAAGGACAAACGTATACTTCGAAAACGACGTACACGTTTAAATGGGAATAAGAAAGGAAAAGCATTTGCGAGGTTTTATGCAAATGCTTTTTTTATCGTCTCGGAAATAATCCACTTTGAATAACCTTGCACGAGTTTTCTGAATCCAGTTCCAGCCCCTTTTGTTCTGAGCATCCAGATTGTAAACGCTTCGAAAACGGTAAAAAAATGTTCACATGGAGGACGATAAAATTGCGGTAAAATAGGGGTAGAGAAATTTGTGAAAAGAATCACAAATAGGGCAGTACGAAGAAAGAGGCGGTTGGAAGATGGCAGAGATCTCAATTAGTGCATTGTTGATTCGATTTATTCTCGGGGGAGCGGCTGTTGTAGCTTCAACGATTATTGCAAGAAAGCTTGGGGAAAAGGCAGGAGGGATTTTTGCCGCTTTTCCAGCGGTGTATTTGGCGGCACTCCTGACAAACGGGCTGGATTTTCAAGGGAATGAATTGATCGCGCGTTCGCTGCTTCTTTCACAAGGGGCAATCATTGGGATGGCAATTAATATTTTAATCGCCATTATTGCCGGAATTTTGATCCCGAAAGGATGGAAGCGCGGTTTAGTGAATTCAATGGTGATCTGGTTTGTTGTATCAATGGTTGTCGTTTTCATAACTTCAAATTCATAGGGGTGGACAGAAATGGTTGATTTATTGCTTCGCTTTTTATTGGGTGGTACAGCAGTGATGGCAAGCTATTTAATAACAGTACTTTCGCCTTGGAAAATCTTAGCGGGGATTTTTGCCGCGTTCCCTGCTGTCATGTTAACAGCCGTACTGATGATGGGGCTTGCATCCGGCTCTATGAAGGCTGCTAAAATTGCGAAGGGCTCGGTCTTCGGCATGATCGGTGGCGTCGTTTGTGTGATTACCGTTTTTATCACGTTGCAGCTTAGCCATCAATGGCTTTTAAGTATTGCACTCGGTCTAATTCTCTGGCTGATCAGTTCAATAGCTGTTTCAGCCTTTAAGGAAAAATTATTAAATAGAAGCACTGCACGCGCGTAAAACGAATGCAACAATTCCGTTTGTTTTGAATGAGCAGAATTCAGCAATGTTGCTCAGAAAAATACCCAGCATTTAATAGTTAAACCTTGCCATTCCCATTAATCCGGAAAAAGCAAGGTTTTTTTCGGTTTCCCAGTTTTATTGATGTGCCAATTCATACTGCTTAATTTTATCTTCGTAGTTTAAAGTAACGCCAATTTCATCCCAGCCGTTGAGCAGCATTTGTTTCGAATATTCCGGGATGTCAAAGGTGACTTTGAAGCCTTCGTCATCATAAACAACTTGCTGTTCAAGATCAACGGTAAGCGTGTATTGTCCGGCTTCCGCTTTTTTTACGAACTGCTGTTTTTGCTCTTCTGTTACTTGAATGGCGAGAATTCCATTTTTCACACAGTTGTTTTTAAAAATATCAGCGAAGCTTGGAGCGATG
>JAKACS010000652.1 GCA_021821235.1 Bacillota bacterium | reverse complement strand
AAACAATATCCATCAATTTCAAATCCACTGCCGTCACTCCAATTTGACCCGCAAGGCCTCGAAAATAAGGTTTTTCTCTCATAGGCTATGCAAAATTGGCAGGAATGTGAAAAGAAGACCCGTGAAAAGGGTCTACAAAAAATAAGGATATAATTCATTACTTAAGCGGCCAAATTCTTCAAGGGAGAGTGTTTCACCCCGTCTCGTTGGATCAATTCCAGATAAATCCAACGCCTGCAAAATTTCACCTTTCTTGAGCTTTCCATCCGGAAGCTGACTAGTTAGATTATTAATGAGCGTTTTTCTTCTTTGAGCAAAACTTGCTTTAGTGACCTGAAAAAAGAACTTTTCGTCTCTCACAGCCACAGCAGGCGCTTGCCGTTTTGTAAGCCGAATGACAGCCGAGTCTACATT
Organism: Bacillota bacterium; assembly: GCA_021821235.1. The sequence goes on along the minus strand of JAKACS010000652.1, from coordinate 2,501 downwards.
CGGCTGGGGTACAAAAACGGTTTTTGGCACAACCATCACCATTTCCGCTTCTGTGTAGTATTGAATGGCAATTGAAAGCGAGCCGTAGTCTTTTGTCCCTGGTTTTGCCGAAATGCGATCGGCTACTTCCTTTTGCAACATGACCACAATACCGCGGATCGGCAGCTGCTCTTCAAGCAGCCGCATAATGATTGGCGTTGTTACATAGTATGGAAGGTTGGCAACCACCATCAAATCAGGCGTACCGGCGAATTCCGCGGCGATCACTTTGGCCACATCCGCTTTTAAGATATCCTGGTGGATAATTTTCACATTTTCATAAAAGGAAAGCGTTTCTGCAAGAATTGGCAGCAACCTTTGGTCAATTTCAAAAGCAACTACCTTCTTGCTACTTCTAGCTAATTGCTCCGTCAGCGCTCCAATTCCCGGGCCAATTTAAATTGCTCCCGTTTCTTCCGTCAATCCGGCAAATTCAACAATTTTTTTTAATATGTTCGTGTCGATCAGAAAATTTTGTCCAAGGCTCTTTTTGAAAGAAAAGCCGTACTTTTCGAGGATCCCCCGCGTTCGAATCGGTGTAGCTATGTCTTTATCCATTTCGTTGTTCTTCCTCCTGCCGTATCACCTTCAGCGCCGCTGCAAATTCTTCCCGGCTGATCCGGAACATCATCAGGCGTTTGTGAAGCTGCTTCCCATTTGTATAACCAATTTTCAAAATTTTCCCGAGCCTAATTCTCCGATCCTTTGCCCCTTCGCCGCCTATAAAACCGGCCGTGATTAAATCTTCCTGGCTAATTTTCTCGCGAAGCGCTTCATGCATATGCTGAGCATCATGCAGTGCATTCCTGATCGTCTCGGGAGCCGCATGCTCTACACCAAGTCCTTTTCCGGATTTGCTGATTGCTTGTTCTTTCGCAAGGAAAGCATGTTTACAGCCAGCTACATGCCGGGAAATGGTTTTACGAATTTTCTCACCCGGAAAATCAGGGTCTGTAAAAATGATCACGCCCCTCGTTTGTTGGGCTCGTTTAATTTTTTCAATGGTTTCACTATTAAGGGCTGAACCATTCGTTTCAATGGTATCTGCGTCGACTGCTCTTTTAATCGCAGTTGTGTCATCTTTTCCTTCTACCACAATGATTTCTTTAATTTTCATACCTTCGCCATCCTAATCCAGCACGTCTGTCTATGTTTTAAGTTCTGTTAAATTTATCGGTTAATTTCCGCTCCAATCACCATTTTTCTTTAACAAACCATATGTTTAAAAAAATCTTTGAAAAAAATGAAAAAAACTTGAAACATTTTTGTAATGTTCTACGTCTATATAAACGAGATTGTTCATACAAATAAAGTGTAAAGCAAAGCATCTTTAGTATAATGAATTTTGCCTAAAAAGCAAAATGCAGAGGAATCCTCTGCATTAAGATGCTAGTTTAAAATTTTTATTTTTACTTTTCTCGCTCCCCAGCGATAAGCATCTGCCTTCGAGGAGAAAAAGACATCAATCTTATATCCTTTAATCCTGCCGCCAGTATCAGCTGCAATCGCATAGCCGTAACCGTCGACATACACCTTCGTCCCAAGCGGGATGACAGAAGGGTCGACAGCGATTACTTTTGCGTTCGGGTTGGCGCGGAGATTAATGCCGGTTGACGTATTCCCTGAACAGCCGTTGCAGTCTGCGGTATATGCAGTCGTATTTACATATAGTTCTTTACCGCCGCTTACTTCTCCACGAGATACTTGAAAAGCTAAATCCTTTGTTCCAACTGCCACGATTTTATCTTGTTTATCCTTTACCGTTTCTTGACTAATCAATTTTCTTGAAATTTCTTTGCCGTTCTCTAAGATCACTTCATATTTTTTGGATGCAAGGCCTGGCTGGCCTTCCGCAATCACTTGCTGTTTGCCTTTTTCCAAATTTGTATCCTTTTGAGTGACGACAGCAAATTGCAAAGGTTCTTCCACTACATCGGTGACTTTTTCGACGCGAATGATGTTTACTACATCATTATCCTTTACTGGCTCATTTAATGACGGTTCAACTCGGTCTGAATCATTTAGTTTAATGCCTTGTTGTGTTAAAAAGTCAGCGACCGTAGTCGAAGTGGACCAAACTTGATGTTGCTTTCCGCCATCAACTAGAGTAAGATAGTTTGCTTGTTTGATGGAAACCTTCATCTTATTTTTGATTGCCGTTTGCGGTTTAGGCGAGATTTGATCATGGTCATTTAAAACAATTTTTTGCGCTTTGAGGAGCTCAGCAACAGTAGCAGCTGTTGTCCAAACCGTTTTATCCTCGTTGTCTTTGACAATTTCAACCTGTTTCGCTTGTTTCCAGACAATGTTTAGATCTTCTTTCAGCTTCGAGCTGGGCCTGGGAAACAGATAATCTTTTGAGCTGATTGGCACATGCTGTTCCTCGAGTAATTGTTGGATGGTATCTGCATGTGTTTTGACCGTTTTCTTTTCGCCGTTCAATGTAAGAGCAACTGTTTTTT
>JAKACS010000651.1 GCA_021821235.1 Bacillota bacterium | reverse complement strand
TCAAACAAAAGATGTTGGAAAAGAAAAAGTTTTATCTGGCAAGGAAACGATTATCGCTTTAAATCCAGATGTAAATGTCATTACATACAATAAGCTGGTTGATTCTCATAATATTTTAGAGATCATTAAAGACCAGGACTATGACTTTATCATTGATGGAACAGACAATTTTCCAGCAAAGTTTCTGATTAATGATGCATGTGTACTTGCGAAAAAGCCTTTTTCCCACGGAGGAATTATCCGCTTTCAAGGGCAACTCACAACATACGTACCGAATAGTGGCACACCTTGTTATAGATGTATTTTTCAATCTCCTCCACCTGCAGGCGTAGTCCCTACATGTAGAGAAGCGGGTGTATTAGGCGTAATGGGTGGCATAATCGGGACACTTCAAGCAACGGAAGCTTTAAAATATTTGCTTTCTCTAGGAGATACCCTGACTGGCTATTTATTAACGTTTAATGCGTTGACAATGCAATTTAGAAAAATTAAAGTCAATAAAAATAAAAAATGCGGAATATGTGGTGAGCATCCTGCCATTAACAATCTTATCGATTATGAGCAAGCGGCTTGCGATTTGCATCCAAGATAAAGAGGCGGGTGGTTTTAGGATGATTTATATCAAACAAGAAGAATATGAAAAAATTATCAAGCAGGCAAAGAAGGAATTTCCATATGAATGTTGCGGATTTCTTGGCGGAAATAAAGTAGGAGAAGATATTTTTATAAAAATAATTGTCCCGTTAACCAATATCGATCAAAGTAGCGAACATTTTTCCATGGATCCTAAGCAACAGTTTCAAGCATTAAAGCTGATACGAAACAATGGATTTAAGCTGGTGGGAAATTATCATTCCCACCCCTACACACCTTCAAGACCATCAGAAGAAGATAAAAGATTAGCCTTCGACCCAAGTATCCTTTATGGAATTTTATCGTTAGAAGAAGAACTTGTCTTTAACCTGTTTAAAATAGACAATGAGAAAAAAGTTGAAAAATTAGAATATGTGATTGAGGGATGATGGAGAATGTTAGAGTTAACAGAAAGTGATTATCAAGTTGTCGAGGATTTTAACGAGAAAGCAATGGAATATATAAACGGCACGATTGATCCTGTTCGATTTAAAGCATTTCGGATTTCGATGGGTGTTTACGAGCAGAGAAAAGCAGAAAATTACATGGTTCGAACAAGAATCCCCGGCGGTTTTATTACTTTGGAGCAATTTAAGCAGATAAGTGAATTAGGTAGAAAATATGCAAATGACAAAATCCGCTTTACATCAAGACAAGATATCCAATTTCAAAGTTTAGATTTAAAAGTCGTCTATCCCATTATGAAAGGCCTTTTAGAAGTAGGGATCATTACAAAAGGGACAGGGGGAAATACTGTCAGAAATATTGAATGTTCTCCACTTTCCGGTGTTTCGCTTGATGATGCATTTGATGTTACTCCATATGCATTTGCAGCAACCAATCACTGTTTAAAAGATCCATCAACCATGAACCTTCCACGAAAATTTAAAATTGCGTTTTCAAATAGTCCTGTAGATTCAGGCAATGCGACCATTTCTGACCTTGGTTTTATCGCCAAAATTGCTGGCGGAAGAAAAGGATTTGAAGTTTATGGTGGAGGTGGATTTGGCGGAAATCCGAGAGTTGCTTTAAAGCTTAGAGATTTTATTGAAGCCAAGGACATTCTTTACTATCTTCAAGCGATGAAAAATGTGTTTGAAAATGAAGGTGATCGCAGCAACAAAAATCGGGCAAGAATCAGATACATTGTAAAAAGACTTGGGGAAGAAAAATTCATTCAGCTATTTAATGAAGAAGTAGAGCAATTAAAAGCAAAAGGAAATCTTGATATTCATGGTATTGAAGATGAGATTATGTTAAATGCTTCAGATCCACACAGTGATCAAGTGACTGTAAGCAAAGACTTGGAGAATATATTGTTTCCGCAAAAGCAGGCAGGCTATTTTGCCGTTTATGTTCATCCACAAAGCGGCAATTTGAGTGTCGACCATCTGGATGAAGTATTGAATTTTCTTGCGAATTTAGAGTATGAAACTTCTATTCGGTTAACCAATACCCAGGGATTTTTCGTAAGGGATCTGAAAAAAGAAGATGCTGATACATTTATAACGATTATTGACCGTTTTACATCACGGTTTAACCTAGATCATTCTTTAACTTGTGTAGGTGCGGCAACTTGCAAGCTCGGATTATGTCTTTCTCAAAATCTTCTTGAGGCCATTAAAATGGAATTTGAAAATTCAGAACCAGAAGTAAAAGCAGCACTTCCACGATTGTTTATATCCGGGTGCCCCAATTCATGCGCACAGCATGAAAAAGGGCAAATAGGATTTCATGGAAAAGCGAAAAGAACGCAAATTGGACTCATACCAATGTTTTCTGTTTCATTTGGAGGAAGAGTGGGTTCCGGTGTTGCAAAGTTGGCCGAGGAATATGGGGATCTTCCGGCAAAAAAAATTCCTGAATTTCTTCATGAATTAGCAAAGGATAAAATTGCCTCAGGCTATGAGGACTTTGAGGAATTCATGAATCAAAAATCGGCTGATATAAAGGAATTAGTTAATCAGCACGCAAATATAGAAGAGTTAATTGATAACGAAAATCTATATTATGATTTTGGGGTCAACGAAAGATTTTCACTGAAAGGCCGTGGACCGGGTGAATGCAGTATTGGCGTTCAAGATGTCATGAAGCATGACTTATCCAATGCAAAATTTTATATGGAGAAATACAAAAATTCAAAAAGTGATCAAGATCTGTATGCATCAGCCGTATCATCTGCAAGAATTCTTCTCGTATTAAGAGGTGTTGACACAAATAAACATCGAGAAATCTTTAAGGAATTTGAAAAACACTTCATTGATACCGGGTATGTCAATTCATCTA
>JAKACS010000650.1 GCA_021821235.1 Bacillota bacterium | reverse complement strand
AGCAATTTGCACATCATACCCTTCTTCCAGACAACGGTAATAAGGATAAAATACTTCCAAAGCCTCAACTGCATCTCCCGTTAAAATCAATACCTTTTTTGACACGACGATTCTTCCTCCTCTCAAAAATAGGTCTTGCCCTAGTATATATTCGATTAAACCAAGCGATTTCCTCCATCCATTTGAGCAAACCTTTTTATCCAATAATCGTTTTTGTTTTGCTAAAATTTCAAATATTCCTATAATAGTGATGTGATTCACAGCTTTAACGCTTCAAATCCTTTACATTTAAAAATAAAAATATGTGGAGGAATTTACATGAAAAAAACAGAAATGCCTCTTGTCTATTCGTGTTCTGGCTGCTCGTCTGCCGCGCAAACCGCAAACATGATTGCCATCAAAATGGATCGGGAAAAATTGGCTGAAATGTCCTGCATTGCCGGTGTTGGCGGAGATGTCAAACCCCTTGTCAAAACAGCAAAGTCAGGACGAGACATTATTGCCATTGACGGCTGTCCACTTGCTTGTAGCAAACATTGTTTGGCAAGACATAACGTGCAGCCGAAGCATCATTTCGTACTATCCGATTTTGACGTGCCGAAAATTAACGGAGAAGACCCGAACCCAGAACTTTATAAAAAAGCATATGAACAGATTTTAGACTATACACAGCTTTATTCGCTTAAACAGTGAGTTTTTCAACCCGTGTGTCTGTGGCTTGAATATTTTCTGAAAAGGTAGAAAAGACTAGAAAAAGCGAAACACTAGCTTTAGTAACAATTGGTCTACCGATATGAGGAAAATCCATGGAGTATTATCAAGATTTTAAACATATACTCGATCTGAAAAATGAACTTATCCACTTGCGGCTGCAGTTTTGGCTAGAACATGACCTTTTCAAACCACACTGGTGGTTCTTCTTGGCTTCATCGATTCTCCCTTGGATGGTTTGGTGGAAAATCGCTGACAAAAAACGATTTAAAGAACTGCTTATTTACGGGCTTTTATGGGCAATTTTTGCAACAGTATTTGATGAGTTTGGCGTTTCACTTAAGTTTTGGTATTATCCAAAAGAATTATTTTCAATGGTTTCACCCCTTTTCCCAGCTGACTTGACGATTATTCCAGTAACCTTTATGGTTGTCTACCAGTTTTTCAAAAGGAAAATATTTCCTTTGGGGGGCAGCTATTACGTCCGCTGTATTTTCCTTTATTATTCAGCCGATATTTATCTATTTTCATTTCTTTTGGAGTGAGAACTGGGAACATATTTATTCCTTTCCATTGTTTATTTTGCTGGCGTATTTTATCAGATGGATCGTAAGAAAAATCGAAATGAAAAGCGTTGTTTAATTCTTGGCAATCGTGGTAAAAGAATAGCGCAAGCCAATATCAAAATGAGGGGGTCTGGTAGTATGCAAGTCTTAACAGCATCTCCAAAACGTATGATTGGTTCTGCACTCGAAAGTGGATTTGTCATTTTAAGGAAAAGTCTCTATGTTTTCCGCGGCTATCGTTAAATAGGTTCAATGGAAGGGCGCTCATCTGAATGGACGCCTTTCCACCTTTCCATTAAAAATAAGGAAAAACCGATGAATTTTTCACCGGTTTTTCCTACATATGAAGCTACACTACCATCGATGGGCTTTTGCATTCGACTTCAAAATAATGGTATTTTGCGAAATCTGCGTATGCCCATTGACTTGGGATTTTGCCCTTTTCGGCCTCGTCCAATTGTGGTGAAAAAGCTGAGAATGCGGATCAAGCTGATCATGAATACTCATCGAATCACCTCTGGCAGAATAGTTTCAACGGATATTCTTTACGAATATCCTTCCTATTGTTTGCTAAAAATAGCTTTATTATGCCACGATATTCAACAAGATTACATGGAAAGCTTGATTCCAACGATTCCGATTACGATCAACACGATCGACACAATCTTCATTACACTCACTGTTTCTTGGAAAAAGTAGATTCCAATAAAACTAATCGCCAATGTTCCTGCCCCTGACCAAATCGCATACGCTAAACCGAGCTCCATTTTCTTTACGACGAACGAAAAAATACTAAAACAAATTCCGTAAGAAATAAAAATCATAATCGTAGGCAGCGGCCGCGTTAAACCTTCTGACAATTTCATCGAGATCGTACCAGCGATTTCAAACAAAATTGTCAGAACCAATAAAATCCATTCCAAAAAAATCCCTCATTCACTTCGGTTTCAGCATCAATCCGCCCAACAAAATTGAAAAAATCGAATGATCTGCCAACTTTGCTTTTATGCATCTAGCCATCCTATTCATACCACATGAACCTCTATTTTCACAAGCCCGATTTGTTATTGAATATTTCTACCATATCTAAAATGTTTTATCTGCCTGTAAAAATGTTTTATGATAGTAAATGCTGTTAAATCAGCATTCAACCGTTTTTAATCAAACGTTTGATTAAATTGAAAAAAGCCAGTCTCATGTAGTGAGGCCGGCTTTTTTCTCCAAAGTGAGCTAATTGCCCTATTAGACCGTTTAGGAATATTGATTATGATCTTTTACCATATTTTTACATCCTGAACCATTTTCTCATATGATTCATTCACCCGATTCTCAATGGTATCTGGGCTTCGATCATTGTATTGATTCTGGGTATTGTGTTTTTCCACCATTCTCACCTCCATCATTAGGATGTGTAAAATTGGAAGATACTATTTATCTAGGCCAAGCATCCGGATTGCGATCGGATTCGTTTATCCGCGGAATTAGGGCTCTTATCCGCCGAGTTTGAATGTTTATCCGCGGGAATTTCCCTTTTATCCGCCAACTTTCCCCACTTATCCGTATTTGTCACTTTTCCGTCACATTCATACCGCCGACCAGCTAGTGCCTTTTCCAGAAGATATGCAAGATTGGAAAAAACTATTTACTTGG
>JAKACS010000649.1 GCA_021821235.1 Bacillota bacterium | reverse complement strand
TACCGACACGGAACTTGAACAAACAAAAGCGGTTATCCAAAATCAAATGCTTGAAACAATCGATACAACTAGAGGATTGATTGAAGTACTTTATCATAATGTTGTTGCCAAAGCAACGATTGACCTTGAACAATGGCTAGTTGAAATGCAAAAGGTCACGAAAGAAGAAATTGTTGCTGTGGCAAATAAAATTGAATTGGATACGATCTACTTTTTAACGGGAATGGAGGCGGGCAACTAATGGAGAAAATTGTGTTTGACCAGCTTCAAGAAGAATTGTTTTACGAAAAAATGCCGAATGGGCTCCATGTCTATATTTTACCGAAAAAAGGCTTTAATAAAACATTTGCTACTTTTACGACAAAGTACGGTTCGGTTGATAACCATTTTGTTCCGCTTGGAAAAGAAGAGTTTACAAAAGTTCCGGATGGAATCGCTCATTTTCTTGAGCATAAGCTATTTGAGAAAGAAGATGGAGATGTATTTCAACAATTTAGCCGCCAAGGTGCTTCGGCCAATGCATTCACGTCCTTTACACGCACAGCCTATTTATTCTCGAGTACAGCGAATGTGGAGAAAAATTTGGAGACATTGGTTGACTTTGTTCAAGAACCATATTTTTCCGATAAAACGGTGGAAAAAGAAAAAGGAATTATTGGTCAGGAAATTACGATGTATGATGACAATCCCGATTGGCGCCTGTATTTTGGACTAATCCAAAATTTATACAAAAATCACCCGGTTAAAATTGATATTGCCGGAACGGTCGAATCGATTTCGCATATTACAAAAGAATTGCTCTACGAGTGTTATAATACCTTCTACCACCCGAGTAATATGCTGCTGTTTGTTGTTGGACCGGTTGATCCGCAAGGGATTATGACTCAAGTAAGAGACAACCAGGCAAAAAAGGATTATAAAGATATGCCGGAAATTAAACGGCGATTTGCGAGTGAGCCTGCTGAAACGGCAGAAAAAAAGCAAGTGTTAGAAATGAATGTGCAAACCGCCAAATGTTTGGTTGGCATCAAAGCACTCCATGTCGACCAGAGCGGTGCCGAAATGCTAAAAAACGAACTGACGATGAATGTGCTGCTCGATTTATTGTTTGGCAAAAGTTCGGGAAACTACAATCAATTATACAACGATGGTTTGATTGACGAATCTTTCTCATATGATTATACACAGGAACAAGGCTTTGGCTTTGCAATGGTTGGCGGTGATACAAGCGATCCCACCCGGCTGGCAGAAGCGCTGGAAAAAATGCTGATGTCAGCTAAAAATGGCAGCTTGTTTCATGAAGAACAGCTCGATCGGGCGAAAAAGAAGAAAATTGGTGCATTTCTTCGATCAATCAATTCACCTGAATACATCGCCAACCAGTTTACCCGCTATGCATTCAATGATATGAACTTGTTCGATGTAGTGCCAACTTTGGAAAAAATTACTTTATCAGATGTTGAAAAACTGGCAGCTGAAGTAATTGCAGAAGAGCGCTTTTCAGTATGTCAAGTTATTCCCAAAAAAGCTTAACGGAAGAAAGCGCCTATTTTGGCGCTTTTCTTATGAGAAACCGAAGAGAGTGATCTGATCGTGAAAAAGTTTGTATTGATTACGGGAGCAAGCGGCGGAATCGGACAAGCGGCTGCATTAAAGCTGGCTGCAAGGGGGTATAGCCTGTATTTGCACTATAATCAAAATGAAGAAGCCATGAAAACATTAATGGCGAAACTTCAAGAGTTTGACGGTGAGTTTATTACGCTAAAAGGTGATTTGGCCAAAGCGGAAGGCTACAAAACGATTGCATCAAAAATTTATTCACTGTATGCAATTGTCCACTGTAGCGGTAATAGCCACTACGGCTTGTTTGTGGATTTGGATCAGGAAACACTGGAACGTTTGATGCGCATTCATGTGATCGGACCTATGCTATTAACAAAGGAATTGCTCCCCAAACTGCTTTCCCACCGTTCGGGCAGTATTGTTTTCATCTCCTCTATTTGGGGGCAAACAGGAGCGGCATGTGAAGTAGCGTATTCGGCAGCAAAGGGTGCACAAATCTCTTTTGTTAAGGCATTAAGCAAAGAATTGGCTTTATCAGGAATCCGGGTGAATGCCATCGCACCCGGTGCAGTTGACACAGCAATGCTTGCCCAATTCACGAGAGAAGAAATCAATCAGCTTCATCAGGAAATTCCGCTTGGCAGGCTAGGCTTCCCGGAGGAAGTTGCCGACAGTGTCATTTTTTTGATATCTGATGAATCCTCCTACATTACTGGCCAAGTGCTTGCCGTTAATGGCGGCTGGTATTGTTGAAATTTTGCATGGATGAAGAAATCCAAAGTTTAAAAAAAGACATGCATATTTTTAGCCGCACTTCGCAAAATATCTTTGTACTACTTTTTAAAGGAGGATAAAAAACATGTCTGTTATAGAAAACTGGAAACAATGGGAAGACTTTCTTGCTGACCGCCTTCATCATGCTCAAAACGCTGGAATGAACAAAGATTCAATCGGTGACCTTGCTTATCAAATTGGCGGCTACCTTCAAAACAATGTAGACCCTAAAAATGAGCAGCAAAGAGTTCTGTCTGATCTTTGGTCAGTTGCAGATGAAAATGAAAAGCATGCGATTGCAAATGTGATGGTTAAATTGATTCAAAATAACGGAAGTCATTAAAATAATTCAAAAGAGGAATGAAACTTCAAACGGAGTTCTTTCCTCTTTTTTGCGTCTTCGTGTAAGTTTTTCACGATTATTTCCAGTTCCCTTTGTTTTTTCTTTCATCTTTGTTCAAAATCATTTATTATAAGGGTTAGATAAAGAAACGGAAGAAATTTGTCGTTTATTGTTTGATGCATTTTTCTTTTCTCACTGGCGGAGGCTTTTATGGAAAAAAAAGAATGGTATTTAGAATATGAGATTCAA
>JAKACS010000648.1 GCA_021821235.1 Bacillota bacterium | reverse complement strand
CGGTACAATTTCCAAAAATTTTCGTCCTCTAAACGGAAGAATTGTATGAAGGCGGAGATTTGTTCCTGGCACGATTTGAGGATTTTGATCGCCGTTCATTGACTTATTACGAGTTGCCCTACCTCATAGACCTCCTTGCAGCATATGACTTGGAGAAGGACTTTGTAGCTTTACCGGTTTTCGATGCCTTGATCGCCAATAATGATCGGCACTGTGACAATTGGGGTGTTCTTAGTGGGCCTAATGGAATACGATTGGCGCCTATTTATGATAACGGTTCTTCCCTCGGTTTTAACGAAGTCGCAGAAAAGAAGCAAAAAATGTTAACAGATGACAAGATGTTGGCAGGCTTTTGTAACCGCGGTAAGCCAAGCATTGGATTACCTAATAGAAAAAGACCAAAGCATTTTGAGTTGCTATCTTTTCTTCACCGTCAAATGCCTAGGGAACTGGAATTGGCTGTGAGAAGATTAGATCAGCTAAATAAGGGAATACTACTTTCCATAGTGAATGATATTCCGGACGACATAATGAATGATTTAGAGAAAGAATGGGTGATCCGCCTTTTGCTGTACAGGAAAGCGTGGATTTTACAATGGTTTGAAGGGAGTGTGAAAGCATGAGAAAGAGACCGTTTGAGCTGTGGCTGATTTGGCAAAATGTCGAGACGCGTCAGCGTTACCATGTAGGTAGATTACTTCATGAAGATGGCATCTACACATTTTTATATGAGAAAAATGGGTATAGAAGAAAATTGGCTGAAGCTATGGACAATGGCTATCGACCTCACTTAGCATTCCCAGATACGAATAAGACGTATACTTCACGTAATCTTTTTGGGCCATTTGCACGACGTTTACCAGACCACCGAAGACCGGATTATCCATCAGTACTTGGAGAATTGGGACTTTCATTAGAGTGCACAGAAATGGATATTTTGCGGGCTACAGGTGGTATTTTGGCTACAGATTCCTATGAATTTGTTTCGCCAATCCTGGTTGATAACAACTTGTTTGATTTGGATTTCTTTGTTGCAGGTTGGCGTTATTATAATGGAGAACAAGTAATTGACCAACTCCAAGTGGGTGACCTCGTTGAGTTTTCTTTAGACCCCGAGAATGATCATGACAACAAAGCGATCGTAGTGATGTCTGTCAATGGAGAGAAGCTAGGGTTTATTCCTGCCTTTTACAGTGGTTGGATGTATGAAGTGATTGAGAAGAACTGTAACTACCAAGCAAAAGTGTGGGCTATTCATCCACAAGCAGTTCCTCATCGCAAAGTCAGTATTTCGATTACCGGCGAGGTAAGTCAATTTATGAACATTCAGCAATTGCTAAACGACAAAGAGGAATTACGGTTAGTGTTGTGTTAAAGGTTTTATGATATGTATACCAGATAGGTGTATATTCGTTTGGTAACAAATTGTTACCATGCCGTTATGGTTTCAGGTATGGAATTGTGTAACAAACAGGCTATAAAATTTCTAAGGCCTTCTGCTTTTGCAGAGGGTCTTTTTAGAATTTTTGTTTGTTTTTTAAAAACACGCCATGAAAAGCCATGTTAAGCCACCCTCACACTGTGATATCGTATAAGGTGTAGAAATAGCATAGACACAGCTCTTGAAGGTTAATCCTTCGGGGCTTTTTTAATAGAGTAATGGAGTTGAAAACAATGCCGAAGAAACCAAAGAAGCCATGCAAACACAACGGCTGCCCTTTGTTAACCGATGATAAGTACTGTGAGTTTCATGCAAAGCTTCATGTAAATGACCGACCAAATGCGAGTGGGCGTGGTTATGATAATCGATGGAGGAAGGCGAGAAAACGTTTCTTGAACATTCATCCTCTTTGCAAATACACCGAAAGGTGCGCGAGCAAGTGCTATTATATACAGCATCGTGGAGTCGGCAATAGCTAATGGATTGAATCCATATTACTATCTTTGATATCTATTTGAACAGCAAAGAACCGAAATATTTGTTACTTCTGATCCTGTACCAGATGTTGTTGAAATAAGGATTTTCGGTAATCCTTTATTCTCAACTTTTTTATATAAGTTTAAATAATCCACCACTGGACCTTCATGAGTAGCTAGAACTGCCGCTAATTTAGCTAAATCCATGAGCCGCCACATATTGGCATGGATGATGATAAGGAGTCTCTTCTAACATTGAAACAAAGAGTAGAACAATTTGAGAAAAAAATCATTAGGGATGCTCTTCAATCAAAAACATCCATACGGAAAACAGCTCAATCTTTAGGAATAGATCACTCAACTCTTGTTAAAAAGATCAAAAAGTGGAACTTAAAAATCCAATAGGGACAGCTTCCTTTTCGTATTGGTGATCACAATGTCGCATCGAAGGTTTTCGTGCCTGGCACCACCTGAAATTTGTCGAAGATTGCTAGATGGGGTAATAGATAAGGATATAAAAGACTGATTGCTTATGAGATGTTTGAAAGTGCAAGAATGGAAATACAACCTTTTACTGGGATCACTTTGATCTTGCGTGCCTGTCAGCACCCGAAAATGGAAGCCAAATGTAATGAGAATTTTAGATTGTTGTATGCAGCAAAAGTCACAAACCACCTGTTCAACAGGTGGTTTGATTTAGCCCTATAAGGGCATGATACTTGCAACGCCTTAAAGGCGTGGTTTCGCAAGCCGGTTACTATCATTGATTTATTTTATCTTCTATCATATCTGCATCAATTTGATTTTTAATGTATTTCTTTATTACTTCTTCATTTCTTCCAACCGTATCCACATAATATCCTCTTGCCCAAAAGTGCCTATTTCCTTTCTGCTTATATTCTGGATGCCGATCAAATATCATTAAAGCACTTTTTCCTTTTAAATACCCTACAAATGTTGATACACTTATTTTAGGAGGAATTTTTACACATAAATGGATATGGTCAACTGATACGC
>JAKACS010000647.1 GCA_021821235.1 Bacillota bacterium | reverse complement strand
TCACCCTAGAAACCCAAGAGTCTATATGATAATCATTATCATTAATAACTGTTTATATAATAGCACATTTAAAAGATTTATAAATTTATAAATTTTACGGAATTATGAATTTTGATATGGGCCCTAAAGCGGCAGTACCTACTAAAACAATTTCTAAAATTGCCGCTTCAAGGTGGGATATTGAAAGGTTCCATGATTAAAAGACCTATTGGCATTTAAATCATCCATTCGTCCATGATTCTGGTGCTATTTAGGTTTGGGTTATGGGGTGTATTGCTTCTTTTACATGCGCTTACACCATTTCCGAAAGTGGGAGATACCTCTTAAAGATGTAATTCAAGAGATGAAAGAGCAAATACGCTGGAAATTACAAAGGATGACAAATTTCATTTATCATACAAGCTAAGGGCTCAAAACTAAATAATTTTTCGACAAAATTCGTTAAGCAAAGTATGTCGTTCATCTGCATAATATGTTGAATAATTGGAAATTATGTAGAAAATAGATGCTCGTCCGAGTACATTCATTTCAAAAAAGAAATTGGAAATTTAAAGCGTGGATTCTGGATAATTGTTACAAACCTTGCAAACACATTCAATAAATGTTATTCTTAAAAAGAATTATTTTTGTTCGGTGTATAGGATAGTACCAGTAAGCTTTTCGTCTTGATAATCACTGAGAGCAAGGATAGTATTACATTGTGTGTATTTACACACTGGGAGGCAACACAAATGGAAAAAGGTAAAGTAAAATGGTTTAATGGCGAAAAAGGATTTGGATTCATCGAACGTGAAGGTGGAGAAGACGTATTCGTTCATTTCTCAGCTATTCAAGGCGAAGGCTTCAAAACATTAGATGAAGGTCAATCTGTGACTTTTGACGTTGAGCAAGGAAACCGCGGACCACAAGCAGCTAACGTTCGTAAAGCTTAATAAAACCAAAAAACAGACTCTATTTCTAGAGTTTGTTTTTTTATGCAAAAAAACAAAAAACCCCCACTCATGAATGAGTGGGGAATATGAAAACAGTAAGTCAAATGGTAAGCAAAGTATAACATATAATGAAGGATTATCATAATTTTATTTTACAAATGCATGATCTAGGTCTAAATCCACCGTTTCTAGGCGGAATGCGGATCAAAAAGCCTTTTTCCTTAATGAATTGGGAAAGTGATTTGGTTGTAAATCGACCTTTATTAAAAGCTACCCACAAAATCCATCTTGTGTTGAGCAAGAACTTTGTATTTTATAGAATTTTGAAAGCTATTCTCTCAAAAGCTTATAGCAATAACATCGGTTTAAAGAGACGATTATCCTATTTTCTTTCTATAAACCCATAAAATAGAACGGGTGATAAACAATAGTATTCCTGCTAATAAATAGTTATAGATTGATGTTCCGGTGTCTGGAAGCCCATATTCAGTATTTGGTGCACTAGGTGTTTGAACATGTTGTGAATTGCTGGTAGCTTCAAATATGGTAGATGTTCTAAAGTGTGGAGTGTTGACAGTGACTTTGCCATTATTAAATACTGCGCCTGGAACTAAATCCCATTCTTTTGTATTTTCATTGTACTTGTTTTTTATTAGATCGTAAATTTTTTGAGGTGTTTTATTCGATTTAAGCATTAAAACGGCAAAAGGATAGTCGAATTAATTATTTTGTGAATTTTCTAGAATTTATAAATAAAACAGTATGATTACTGGTGCTAAATATTACATCATCTTGTACTTTCGCGGATTTCTAAATGATGGGTAATATTGTAATGGTGAGGATTTACTTCTTCACCCTTAATAATTTTAACCAGATTGCGAGCAGCTGTCATTCCCATTTCCTTCGCAGAGTAGGCGACGGTTGAGAGCTTGGGCCTTACTATTAATGACATTAAACTCCCATCAAAGCCAAAGACTGAAACATCTTCAGGGATACGGAACCCATTGTCAATTAAGTAATTCATCGCACCAATTGCCATTGAATCTGTTGCACAAAAGACTGCGGTAGGCATTGTGCCTATTTCCGAAATTTTTCGCATGGCTTTCATTCCACCTTCTACGGAAAAGTTACTTTCCACAATCCACTCTTCTCTAATAGAAATTCCCGCATCTAAAAGGGCTTGTTTATACCCTATAACACGGTCACCTCCGACAGCATTGTTATCATCAATAGCTCTAATCATGGCAATGTTCCGATGTCCTTTTTGGATTAGACAAGTTACTGCCTCGTAGGAAGCCATTGTATTATCTACATGAACGGAAGGGACAGTGGATATTTGTGAAATTTGGCCAGCCACCACACAAGGAATAGTATCCAAAATTTCTAGATGAAGATGATTAAAAGGGGAGCCAACAAAAATAATTCCCTGAGTTTTTTCTGCGCGAAAAAGATTTAAATAATGAATTTCATTTTCGCAGGTGCTGTCCGTTAAACCAATCATAATATCATAACCGTATAATTTTAAAATTTTATCGATCCCATCAATAAAGTCTGGAAGAATCGTATTTGAGTACTCGGGTGTAATAACCCCGATAAGTGTAGACTCATTTCTAGAGAGTGTGTTATTCAAAGAGCTTGTTCGATAGTTTGTTTGTTTAATTGCATCCAATACCCGTTTCCTAACGTCAGGATTGACAGGCTTACTGTCATTAATGACTCTTGAAACAGTAGAAATTGATACCTCCGCCATTTTTGCTATATCTTTAATCGTTATTTTCAAAGGAATCACCATTTTCAACATTATAGATTTATGCAGGAAAAAATTTTCCTTAGATACTGTATGTTTTCCTCGTTTTTGTTACGCGGCTATGATGGATTTTTTACATGATTTTCCAGTTTGAGTTTTTAGGCCTTTGGGATAAGGATTCAAAAGGGACTGTAGATATCTGCGGCTTAAAAAAATCGTTGACCAAATGGCAAAAAGGATTGGAAGGAAAGGGTTGGAATG
>JAKACS010000646.1 GCA_021821235.1 Bacillota bacterium | reverse complement strand
TTTCTTATCATTATGAAGTCTTGGCTTACAATCTGCAAAAGTTTTTTATTTGAAAGCAGTAATGCCAACAGAACAACTGGCAAAATAAATCCAATATTGTAGATAAATAGTAGCGGATACTTAACAGCAAATGTTTTTGATTGGATAATGATCAGTACGGCCATATAAATAGCACCACCACATGGCACACTGCAAAGGCCAATGACAATCCCGCTTAAAAAACTGGCAAATTTCGAAGCAGGTTGACTATACTTTTTATAGAGCGGGTGTAAAAAGGCAGGCATTTTAATCAGCGCTTTTGACTGGGCAAAAAAGGAATCTCTTAACATGAGAACGCCTAATACGACCACGATGAATCCCAGAATTTGAAGCAAGATTTTCGTTTGAAAAGAAGAAAATCGAAGGAATTGGATGATCCCTACCCCTAAAAGAAAATAAATAAAAAAGATGCCCGCTGCATATATGAAGGCATAGCTCAAAATATTCCTTCTTTGTTCTGCAACCGTTTGCCGGTTTCCAATCTCCGTTCCAAACCGATTAAGCAAAAAGCCAACCCATAACAAAAGTGTACTGAATGCACATGGATTAAACCCATCCAATATACCTGCCAGGAACATTAACCCGATGAGAAGAGCAATGCTTGTGGTTGCCGCTATATTCGCAGCCATAAAATTTTGATTAATAATATTTGAAAAGAAAAGCAATAGAAAAAATACGAACAAATAGGTAACAATTGCTTTTAATGGTCGTTTCATTTTGTCCCTCTATTATGTAATAATTAGCTTTCCTTGCATCGATGGATTTTCCTTGCCGCCGCAACATGTGTCGCAATAAAAATCATATTCTCCAGGCTTATCTATTTTTAATTGAATGGTTTTGGTGGATTCTGGCGGAAGTTTGTAATCAAATTTCAATTCAGCGCTGGCAAATTGATGCCAGCCGCCGCCGTCTGAGTGCTGGGAATTATCGGGGTTTACCATTTGGATCGTTATTTTTTCCCCGGCTTTTGCACGGATTGTTGCCGGCGAAAAACCCGACATCGAAATTTCAACACGCATCCCTTGAGGTTTTCCTTTCGATTGAAAACGGTTAACCGTATCAAATACAATTGGCACGATCGCGGCAATGAGAATGGCTGCAAGCACTAGTTCCAATGTATATTTTTTAACATTTATTTTCTTCACTCACTTCATCTCCAATCTTTGCGGCACTCCTTTAAACTATTTTACTGGCGGTTTCTGAATAGTTGCTGAGCAAAAGCTGAAAAAAACATAAGAAATAGGGCGGAAGCATGACAATCTCCTTTATAAACAGAATGCGGCGACTGTTAGAAACCGCCGCCGATTCTGATGCATTTTCCAAAGATTTTATCGTTTCGGTAAAACTTCAACCGGATTTAAGAGTTTACCATTTTGATAGACTTCAAAGTCAAGATGAATGCCTGTTGAATATCCGGTTGAGCCCATTATCCCAATCGTGCTTCCTTGGTTGACTGTTTGCCCCGCCGTTACATTAATGGAAGCTAAATGGGCATATTGCGTGGAATAACCGTTGGCATGACTGATTTTAATCGTGTTTCCATACCCATTGATCCATCCGGCATATGTAACCGTCCCGCTGCTGGCAGCAAGGATTGCATAATCAGCAGGCCGGGCGATATCAATTCCTTTGTGGAATTCACCCCAGCGCATGCCTTGATATGTAGTAATGATCCCGCCAATTGTCGGCCAGACAAAGACTCCATTTCCACTTGATTGAGCTACTGCTTGATTTACTGACTTGGTGCTTGGTTGTTGTTGATCTTTCGTATTTTGTGGCGTGATAGCCGTTTTCTGATTTTCCACACTTTTATTGATTAAATCGGTTTTTTGGGCTTGCAATTGTTTAACCTCTGTCTGAATGCCCGCTTCTTGTTCTTTTAACTGCGCGATATAGCTTGTTTGTTGCTGCTTTTTTGCCGTGAGATTATTTTGTAATTTTTTTAGTTCTTCATTCATTGCTTGTAACGCTGTCAGCTCTGATTTCAATTTCACTTGCGCTTTTTCCACAGTTTCCTTATCTGCTTCATGCTCTTTCAAAATATCACGGTCGGCTTCAACAATTGTCGCCACTGCTCCTGCTCGGTCGATAAAATCGCTAAAACTTTTTGATCCAAGTAGTACTTCCACGTATTTAATCGTTCCGCCAGAATCTTGGAAAGAACGGGCCCGATCTTTTAATAAAACGGTTCGCTGTTCCATTCGTTTCGTTATTTCATTGATTTGAGTTTGAAGATTCACGATATTTTGGTTCGTTTCCGTTATTTCCCGGTTTTTTTCTCCAATTTTTTGTTGGGTATCATTAATGGCATTTGATAGATTTGCCGCTTCCTTTTGCGCTGCGGTCAATTGATTTTGCAAGTTGCTTATTTGATTGTTTGCCGCACTGATCTTTGTTTCGAGATTGGTTTGAGTGACTTCTGCGGCTTTTGCCGGCTGAACTGCTCCTACCAGTCCTCCTGTCCCTAATACAGCAATTATGGATAAAACTGCAAACCTCTTTCTCACACACCATTCTCCTTTCTAATTATGTAAAATTTAAAATAGATTAGCAGGATGAAAATTTGTTATTCATTTCACAAAGATGGTTTATTTTCGAAAAGAAATGTTTATTGCTCATTTCTTCTTGGTCACACCATTAGAATACCGTCGAAATATCGAGAAATTTAGCGTTTTTTATTTCAGTTTGATTACAAATGCCTATTTGAAGTAAAAATACTTGCTTTTTTCACTATTTTGTAACAATTTTCGCCTATTGCCTAAAAATAAAAAGCTGAACATTGCTGTCAGCTTTTTTGAATTATATTAATGGTGCTGCTGGTGATCCGTTTGTTGAACCGATGGCTGGCTTGGATTATTGCCAGAGATCCCTTGCGGCAAGGCAGTCAAGACGATAACAATCGA
>JAKACS010000645.1 GCA_021821235.1 Bacillota bacterium | reverse complement strand
TTTTTGACAAATAAACACAAGTAGCCACCTTCTTTTTTGTCACCATTTTAAAAAAATCAAATGGGAATCAACGGAATTTGAAGAAATCATTCGCCCTTTTCCATTGCAAATGATATAATTTTGTACATATTTTGTTTATGGAGGATACTAAATGATCACGGTTAGCAATGTAGGTTTACGATATGGGGAACGAAAACTTTTTGAAGATGTCAATATCAAATTCACACCTGGTAATTGCTACGGTTTAATTGGTGCTAATGGGGCAGGGAAATCGACTTTTTTAAAAATTTTATCGGGAGAAATTGAACCGCAAACTGGCAATGTCCAATTAGGGCCAAACGAACGGCTTGCAGTTTTAAAACAAAACCATTTTGAATACGAAGAATTTGAAGTTTTGAAAACAGTCATCATGGGGCATACAAGGCTATATCAAGTTATGCAAGAAAAAGATGCTATATATATGAAGGAAAATTTCACCGATGAAGATGGAATGAAAGCAGCAGAGCTAGAAGGAGAATTTGCCGAGTTAAATGGCTGGGAAGCAGAGTCAGAGGCTGCCATTCTCCTGAAAGGCCTAGGGATTGGTGAAGAACTTCATGATAAGAAAATGGCAGAATTATCTGGCTCTGAGAAAGTGAAAGTTTTGCTTGCTCAAGCATTGTTTGGAAGACCTGATGTTCTTTTGCTCGACGAGCCAACAAACCATTTGGACATTAAAGCGATTCAGTGGCTTGAGGAATTCCTGATCAATTTTGAAAATACGGTGATTGTTGTTTCCCACGACCGTCATTTTCTTAATAAAGTCTGCACCCATATTGCTGATTTAGACTTTGGAAAAATCCAGCTTTATGTAGGAAACTACGACTTCTGGTATGAATCAAGCCAATTGGCGCTTAAAATGGCACAGGATGCTAATAAAAAGAAGGAAGAAAAAATAAAGGAACTTCAAAACTTTATTGCCCGCTTCAGCGCCAATGCATCAAAATCAAAACAAGCGACATCGCGAAAAAAATTGCTTGACAAAATTACCCTTGAGGATATTAAACCATCTTCCCGCCGTTATCCATATGTCGGGTTTACCCCAGAGCGAGAGATTGGCAATGATTTACTTCTTGTTGAAGGGTTAACAAAAACGATTGATGGCGAAAAAGTTCTCGAGAATATTAGCTTTACAATGAATAAGGACGATAAAATTGCTCTTGTCGGTTCAAATGAATTAGCGAAGACCACCTTATTTAAAATTTTAACAGGTGAACTGGAAGCGGACAGCGGTACATTTAAATGGGGAATTACGACTTCCCAAGCCTATTTTCCAAAAGACAACTTAGTGTATTTTGAAAACTGCGATCTCAATCTTGTTGACTGGCTCCGACAGTTTTCCCCGAGCGACCAAAGTGAAAGCTTCCTGCGGGGTTTCTTGGGACGAATGCTTTTCTCGGGAGAAGAAGTCATGAAAAAAGCGAGTGTTCTGTCCGGCGGTGAAAAGGTTCGTTGCATGCTCTCCAAAATGATGTTAAGCGGTGCAAATGTGCTATTGTTGGATGAACCGACCAATCATCTTGACTTGGAATCGATTACGGCATTAAACAATGGTTTAGTGAATTTTAAAGGATCCTTGATTTTTGCGTCACACGACCATCAATTCATTCAAACAATTGCAAACCGAATTTTTGAGCTAACACCAACTGGTTTGGTTGATAAACAAATGACTTACGATGAATATCTTGAGGATGCACAATTGCAAAAGCAAGTAGCCGAAATGTATCGGTAAACTATATTGATTTTGGGGCACAGCTGAATGTGCCCCTGTTTCTTCCCTTACATTTGTTTTTGTTTTTTGCGGGTTGATGATTTCATCTGACTGCCAGTTTCTGTTGTCGTTGTCCCTTGTCCTTCTACCTGTGCCGAATTTAGCCCAATTGTCGATGGATCTTTTTTCCGCTTGCCCATTTTCCCACCTCCAGTTTTAGTTTTTGACTTTCCCGTCTTTCCTATTCTAAAGTTGCCTCCGTATAATTCAAAACGATATTGGCATGCTAGTGAGTAGGAGGAGGTGTTTTGTATGGCTAAAATTGGAGTAGAAGAATCTCTTACAAATGTTCAGCAAGCTTTGCGTGAAAAAGGATATGAGGTTGTTGAATTAAAACAAGAGTCAGACGCCCGGGGCTGTGATTGCTGTGTCGTAACAGGGCTGGATTCAAATGTTATGGGGATGCAGGATAAAACGACGAACGGCTCTGTCATTGATGCTGCTGGGATGACTGCTGATCAGGTGCTAAATGAACTCGAAAATAGACTTGGATCGTAACCATTGACCAAACTGCTGTAAGGCAGGTTCACGTATGGATGAAACAAAGACTAAAGGATGATTCACTTTAGTCTTTTTTTATTTTCTTGTTGACGTCCTCTTTTTGCAGCTATTCAATTGGAATATCAGACTTTTTTTCAAGTTGTCGTTTGTAACTGACAAATAATATTCCCTTCCAGAATTGGGCATGTAAATCACGTGAATGGAGTTTATCCGGCAATGGGATCTCTCTGTGAAACTCACCGTAAAATCTCTCGGAGTGGATTAAAGTAAGATTGGAATGCAAAGATTCAGCTTTCCCTTTGATCACCAAGACATCCCCTTTCAATCCAAGTTCAACATGTTCCCTTTTTACCCCTGGCAATTCAATTAAAATCACCACTTCCTGCTTACCTTCGATCATATCGATTAACGGAAACGGTCCCGCCTTTTCTTGCTGTGGGTTCGCTTGTTGCTGATTTTCTCGCAAAGGCTTCTCATTTATAAATTGCTGAGCAAATTCCTTGTCAAATATATTGTGCCAAAAATCATTTCCATTCATATTTTGAGCAATTTCAAGCCAGTGTTTAAACTGATCATGATCCAAACGATCACCCCGCTTTTCATCTTCCAAAAAAATTCTAACCATTTGCCATTGGGC
>JAKACS010000644.1 GCA_021821235.1 Bacillota bacterium | reverse complement strand
TGTTGTCGCTGAAATTATAATGGGATTGATCATTGGAAAAAGCGGTTTCGATATTGTCCAAAAAGACATTTGGATTCAAACCCTTTCGACTTTAGGCTTTATTTTTTTAATGTTTCTAAGCGGTTTGGAAATTGATTTTACCGCATTTAGCGGCAAAAAAAAGCGCGAAACCTTGCCGAGCGGGAAACAGGAGCCAAATTCCTTCCTAACGGCTTCTACTGTTTTTGGCGGCATCTTTCTTCTTTCATTAGGATTATCTTATCTGTTCGTTTGGGCTGGATTTATCGAAAACGCCTTTTTAATGACATTGATTATTTCCACCATTTCTTTAGGTGTGGTTGTTCCAACCTTAAAGGAAGCTCTCATTATGAAAACGAGCATAGGCCAAATTATTTTATTGGTGGCGGTTATTGCCGATTTGGCGACAATGATCCTGCTTGCAGTATTTGTCTCATTGAATGAAGGCGGCCAAGGGAACACATGGCTGTTATTGATTCTCTTTGCGGCGGGAATAGCCCTTTATTTTATCGGGCGGAGATTTAAAAATCGCAATTTTATTGAGGCGTTGTCGACAGGGACAGTGCAAATCGGCACAAGAGCCGTCTTTACACTGATAATTGTTCTTGTTGGTTTATCGGAAACGGTTGGGGCAGAAAATATATTAGGGGCATTTCTCGCCGGAGTGCTTGTTTCCTTGCTCTCACCGAATCAGGAACTTGTCCATAAACTCGATTCTTTCGGCTATGGCTTTTTGATTCCGATTTTCTTTGTAATGGTCGGGGTCGATTTGAATCTATGGACGCTTCTAAGTGATAAAAAACTGTTGATCCTGATCCCGCTGCTGCTTTTCGGACTATTGTTGTCCAAATTGGTGCCAGTCTATCTTTTGAAGTTTTGGTATGACACGAAAACCGTGATCGCTTCTGGCTTTTTGCTAACATCGACATTGTCGCTTGTGATCGCAGCCGCAACAATTGGCGAAAGAATGAACATTATTTCATCGCAGATGGGCGGCACGTTGATCCTTGTTGCAGTGATCACATCGATTTTTACACCGATTGTTTTTAAAAAGCTATTCCCAAGGGAGGAAGCCGCTAATCGAAAAATCAAGGTTGTCTTTTTGGGCGCCAATCAAATAACATTGCCGGTTTCACGAGAATTAAAATCCGGACTTTACGAACCAATTCTGTATCATACAAAAATTGAAAAATCGGAAAAACAAATAGCCGATTCCTTATTCGAAATCATTGACATTCCTAATTATTCGCTGGAAATACTTGAGAATACAGAGGTTTTTAATGCGGAAGTCGTCGTGATTTCGACAGGGGATGAAGAAGAAAATGCAACATTGGCAATGGCGGTTAAAGAAAGAGGAATTGAGCGGGTGATTGCTAGAATTGAAAGCCCAGATTTGGAAGAAAGCCTACGCGAGCATAATATCGAAGTATTCTCGGTGTTTATGTCAACGAAGGCACTGCTGCGGGCTTTGATCGAGTCGCCGAAAGTGATCAATATTTTAACCAATCAAGAAGCATCACTTTATGAGATCACGATGCAAAATGCACAATTTACGGGCATGACGTTAAGGAAATTTCCGTTTACTGGAGATATTATTTTTGTAAGGATATTCCGCGGCAAAGATTCGATTGTGCCACATGGCGATACAGAGCTTGAATTAAATGATCGCTTGATTGTCACTGGTTCGAAAGAGTATGTTGACCAGCTAAAGCGTGAACTTGAATTTTGCGAGCTTTGTTAGCCAGTAGAAATACTTTTCAATTATAGCGCAATAGTGTAAAATTAGTACCAAGTGCTAATAACTTGTGATAACAGGAGGATTTTCAAATGAATTTTTCATTGGATGGAAAAACTTTCGTAGTAATGGGTGTCGCCAATAAACGTAGCATTGCATGGGGGATTGCCCGCTCGCTTCATCAAGCAGGCGCAAGGCTTATTTTTACATATGTGGGTGAAAGGCTGGAGAGCAGTGTTCGCGAGCTGGCCGGATCTTTAGAAGCAGAGAACACGCTTGTCCTGCCATGCGATGTAACGAATGATGAAGAAATTGCAAAATGTTTTACAGCGATTAAAGACGAAGTCGGCGTGATTCACGGAATTGCACACTGCATTGCGTTTGCCAATAAAGAAGAGCTTCAAGGCGAGTATATGAATACAACAAGAGAAGGTTTCTTGCTTGCCCAAAATATTAGCTCCTACTCGTTAACCGCGGTTGCCAAAGAAGCGCGTGCACTGATGACGGAGGGCGGCAGCATTGTAACGTTAACCTATCTCGGCGGTGAGCGCGCCATCCGAAACTACAATGTGATGGGTGTAGCCAAAGCATCACTTGACGCAAGTGTTCGCTACCTTGCTGCAGATCTTGGCAAAGATAACATTCGGGTTAATTCTATTTCTGCCGGACCGATTCGGACGTTATCAGCAAAAGGCGTAAGCGATTTTAACTCGATTTTAAAAGAGATTGAGGAAAAAGCGCCATTGAGAAGAACCACCACGCCTGAAGAAGTTGGCGATACTGCCGTGTTCCTGTTTAGCGATCTTTCCCGCGGAATTACCGGTGAAAATATCCACGTTGATTCCGGTTTTCATATTTTATAAGGCAAATGATCCAGTCTGTCTCCAAGGGGGCAGGCTGTTTTTTATCGGAAATTTTCAACACCTCTGCCAAAATGCATACAAATAGTAGGAAGGCAAAAAAACTGTTTAGAAAGAGGTGAGGAGATATGCCAAAGGAAAAATTAAAAACAAAGCCATTGCTTTTCATTAGGCAGCCAGAGTTAGAGGTAAACAATTTTAATATGCAGCAAAGTTACAGGTTTAAGGTTGAGGAGCAAGAGCACACACTGAAAAATTCCGAAGCGGAAGATTTTAAAGAGGAAATTGCAATCGAAAAATCCCCTGAGCTGGTTGAGACAGATCAGCGGAATGAAGGAAG
>JAKACS010000011.1 GCA_021821235.1 Bacillota bacterium | reverse complement strand
CCGTTCACGAACCATTTCGTAGCCTTTTTGGGCAATTTCCCATCTTTCTTTCTCGTGATGCAAATAGTAATAAGCTTTTTCATAGATTGTTGCAGGTTCAACCGCAACAAATGTTTTTCCATCAACAAACCCCAGATCCTCCAACTCTTGTGATGGTGTTGCCAAAAGCAGCGTGTTACATGCCAGCGTTTCGAAATATTTCATCACTGGAAAATGATCGATAGAGTCGCAAGTAATCTGCATTTTCGCCTGGTTGATTTCCCTTGCATAGTCCTCGCCAACAACGACAGCGGAACTTGCAACCGCAAGATTTTTATAACCCGGGTGCGGGTAACAGACAAAACCCGGTTCATTCCTCATGATTTCATGCATCGCTGCTCTTGCCGGGTAAAGATGCTTGAACATCGCCCCGGTCATCAGCCAATTGATCTGCTTTTCCAGTTTGTAGTCTTTAAAAATCTCCAACGGGACATGATGGGGAAACCAAATGAACCGATCTTGAAACTGCGGATACCATTTTAAGCTTGCATCCCGGTAAATCGTAAAAATATGGCGGATGTTTTCCTTTTCAAAAAAGCGGCTCCGATGATAAATCTTGTAGTTTAAATCATGCATGATTGCACCGTATGGAATTGAGAGTTTCGTAAAACCGGACACCCTTGGGGAATAGTCAGGCTTAAAATCATTGATCAAAATAAAATCGGGTGTAAAGCCCGACCCTTGAAGAATTTCCGATATGTCACCATCTTGATCATGTGCAAGCACTCGCGCCTGCCTTTTCAGTTCCAATTCCAAATAATAGGAGCTCTTTTCCACCCGCTGCAAAAAACTTTTCGTCAGAAACAAAATGTTTAACACCGATTGATTCCTCCCATACTTTTGCAAAAAAAATGGGAAAGAGCTTAAAAAAGGCTCTTTCCGTAAGTAAAAAATTTACTCTTCAATGGCAACAATTTTATCAAGAACGACAAGAACCGTACCGGCTCCTGGGGAGGCAACAAATTCAAATCGTACATAATCCCCTTCAAGATCGATAACTCTTACACCTGTTAAATCAGGTTCGCCCGGAATTTGTGTTTGCAAAACATAAACCTGGGTGATAACGGTTCCGGCCAGCATAAGATCTAACAAATATCTTCTAAGCGAACGGTTTCCTCTTTGCATGTTTTATCTCCTTTCAGTCTTTTTCTTTAGCCGTTTTCAACAGCTCACTATTTTTATATGATGAATGCTTTAAACGGTTTGGACAGATTGTATTGGAATACAGCCTGTTTTAAAAATGGTTCACAAGACCGCTGTCATTTTCTTTGTTGATAATATTCAAGAGTTTTTGTTAATCCTTCTTCCAAAGATGTTTGCGGTGCCCAATGCAGGACTGCTTTTGTTTTCTCATTGCAAAGCAGGCTTCTTTTAATATCGCCCTGTCTTTCCTCTAAATAAATCGGCTTAAGAGAGGAAGATTGAATCGTCTGCATCCGTTCAAATAGTTCATTTATGCTCGTTTCATTGCCGGTGGAAACGTTCAGCACTTCTCCAGTTCCATTTTCCAAAGCAGCGAGATTCGCCCGCGCTACATCTTCGACATAAATAAAGTCCCTCGTCTGCTTGCCATCACCGTATATAGTCGGGGCGGTGCCTTGAACAAGTGCTTTTGAAAAAATGGCAATCACTCCGCCTTCACCAGCAGCGCTTTGCCTTGGCCCATAAACATTGGCATACCGTAAAATCGTAAAGGGAATCTCATACAACAGAGCGGCAAGCTGCAAATACTTTTCGGCTGTTGCTTTAGAAAGCCCATAAGGGGAAAGAGGGTTTGTGGCATGATCGGGTGTAAGCGGCAAAAAGAAAGGGGTGCCATAAACTGCAGATGAAGACGCAAAAATAATTTTTTTCGTTTCATATTTTTTGGCCAATTCAGCCAGTTTGACCGTTCCGCCAATATTAACCGCTCCATCTTGATAGGGATACTGAATCGAATGGGGGACACTTGCTTGGGCAGCTTGGTGGATGATGGTGGAAATGGAATGATTACGAAAAATCTCCTCGATTTGCGGATCCAGCAGATCCTTCTCATAAACAGGATAATCATGCCTTTTAATGTTTTCCTTTGAACCAGATGATAGATTATCTAAAATAACCACCTCACCATTTTTCTTTGCCAACTGATCGACAATATGAGAACCAATAAACCCGCAGCCACCTGTGACTAACACCGCCAATGGCGTTCCCCCCTCTGCAATTTCCTCGATTAATACGTGTTTTTAAAAGTTCATTTTACCTTATGTACAAAAACAAAGATGAGTGCGTCCATTTCCATTTCTCCACAAGAATTTTCTTGCTATTTTTCATATACTGCTTGTGAATCGGTTAAGGAGGGACAACCATGAAGATCCTGTTTGTTTTCTATTTTCCAAGCGGAGGGGTAGAAACGCTCGCCCGCCAGCGAAGCCTTGCATTAAATCCTTTTGGAATCAAATTTCACTTTCTGTATTACTCGGAAGGCCCCGGCCTGCAAAATATTAAAAGGGAAAAAACGTTTATCACCAATTCCGATCAAGAAATCCGCCAGATCCTAACAGTCGGGAACTATGCGGCCATTATCGTTTGTTCCGATCATTTATTTGTAAAAAGAGCCAGGGATTTGGGTTACAAAGGTGTGATCATTTACGAAGTTCAAGGGCTGGGAAGTTATCAACAAGCCGACAGCTGGCTTCAATCTGCCAAATCCACCATCCTTTCCAATGCAGATGCCTTGCTTTATCCGAAAACACCTCACTTACTTCAATTCATTGATAAATACTACCCGGATATGAAAAAATTTTCATTTCCTAACTGCATCTCAACAAAAATTTTTAAATACAAGCCAAACGCTAAACCTCCGCAGCCCATCATTGGTTGGGTAGGCAGGATTGAAAAAAATAAAAATTGGGAAGCCTTTCTTGAGATTGTCACGAGGCTCCTCGCATTCAATCCCAAACTTGAATTTTGGATGTTTGAGGACAATTCTTTTTCTGCAGCAAGCGAGCGTGCCAAATTTGCAAAAAAAGTTGAAGAACTACAATTAACTGACAAACTAAAAATCTTTAATAATCTTCCACATAAACAAATGCCCTATTATTATTCGCAGATTGGCCATTCAGGCGGATTTCTTTGCTCGACATCAAGGGTTGAAGGTTTTGGTTATGCTGTGCTCGAAGCCATGAGCTGCCGCTGTCCAGTTCTTTGTTCGAATTCTGACGGAATTTTAAACATCGTTACACATAATTTTTCTGGTAAAATTTTCTCTCAAGACGATCTCGATACAGCGGTGGAGGAAGCTGCCGAGTTGCTGGCAAATTCAGCTGAAAGAATCCGCTTGAGTCAGAATGCACTTAACCAAATTCAACTTCACTTTACTCCTAGCCAATACGCCGCTCATTTTTTGGACATGCTTAAAGATTTACATTTAAAATAAAAAGATTGGCTGCCGGGCAACAGCCAATCTTTTTATCGCTACTGTCAGCGAAAGATTTTCAAATGTCTTTTTTCCGCTTGCCACAGCCGCAGCCTTTTTTCGTTTTATTTTGTTCCTGCTGGATCACTCGTTTTACCACAGGCTGAGCGGCCTTTTTTTGCCGTTGCATTTTCATCGCTCCTTTGTTAAATTGATTCTCCATACTATATGAATCAACTAAATCGTTGTTCATTTTAACGGCCCAGCATGTGCGTGACAATTGTTTCAATTATCGATCCGACCGCTGCCACAGCAAGGATAACAATAACGATGTTGCCAAAAGCCGGGAGCAACCAATAAAGTAAAACCAAAAACGCACTTGCCCAAATTCCCGTACACCAATAACAGCTCAGCAATTCCCCGACGAACTTCTTGATGCCAGATGGTTTTGGTACATAATAAATTTCTGTTTCGCCTGATTCATTTTCCTCGGGAAGCTCATCAAAAAAAGGACTCCGCAAAAATTCGCTAATTTTATCAAAGACAATTAATCTTGTTAATCGAAACGAGGCTAAACCGAAGATCAAAATCTCCCAGAAATCCACTGTCAACACGATCACTCACCTCTTGTTTTGTTCTGCTGCAATCAAGGCTCGTCAGCTAAGGAAAATAACCAAAAGTTAGGCACTTTGCTTATTCCCATCTCTCCACTTTCTTCATAATCTGTAAATGAAAATAATCTTAAATATAAGGAGGATAAACCATGAGTTGCGGTACTGAATTTTACACAAGCAATTGTGTATGTGATACTTTACTTGCGATCGTTGAAGCACAAGACCGTGTTGATAATGGCTGTTCCACAAGCTGTAACCGTGCAATTCAAGAACTAGTTGGCGGGGTAACGACCGGGGGCACCAACACCATCCCAGTTATTCTAACTTGTAAGGACACTTGTCTGCCATATATCGGATTTGGAGCATTAAGAGTTCCGCTCACAGCTACCTTTACTTTCCCAATTTCACCTATTTTCCGAGTTGTCGAAGTCGATCCCGAAACATGCTGTGCCACTCTTGAGCTTTTGAGCTTACCAACACCGCTTGATGCAACAGGAGCCCTTGATCTTCCAGCGATTTTCACAGCTCTCACCGGGGCAACACTGGTAGGAACAGGCGCCTGCATTACAGTAGATCTTAATTGCTTCTGTGCAGTCACATGCCTTCCGCCAATCGAAATATAGAGAGAAACGAAGGGGGTCACAACAAGCCCCCTCTTTTTTTTGTATAAAACGATTTGCACTCTTCCTAATATATTTATGGAAGTGGTTAAATTTAGCTTGTACGAATGAATCATTTGAAAAAGAAAAAAACGCTTTTAAAGCGTTTTTTAAAGTCCCTTCCATGAAGGCAAAATCGATAGCTGTTCAAATTCAGTAATCGGGATTTTTTTGATGGTTCTGGCGACCTTGACTTTGACGAGATCTCCTCGTTTGCTCAATACCTGCAAATTCACCTTTTTGCCATTAATAACAGCTTCACATACCGGCCTTTCGATTACATTTGGATAACGTGCTAATCTTGTAATCAGCGTCCTAAGTTCATCCAGCTGTTCAGTTTGGCTGTTTAGACTTTCAGCAGCCGACTCTTCACTTCCCATTTCTTCTAATTCAGATTCATGGTCTGCTTCACTTTCTTCATCCGCTTTATCAAAAAGTTCCCCGCCCGTGTCTCGTTCTATTACCGCTTCATTCGCTTGATTGAATGCGCGTTCTTCTTCGACCTCACTTTCCGCAACCTCTGTTTCTTCTGCGCTTGCCTCCTGATGTTCCTCTACCATGGCTAGATCTCCGTCATCATCTGAAAACTTACGGATCTCTGCCGGGACAACCGCTTCAGTCATCCGTGAAATTTCTAGTTTTGATGCGGCTTCACCGTTGTCCTGTACACCCGCATTGCGCTCATTATAACCGGAGAGGTTTTCTTCACGGATATTTAGATGATTTCCTTTTTCTATGAAAGTTTGTTCAGCAGAAGGTGGCTCATTGATTCGTGCTTCCATCTGCTCAACGCTGGTTGCTGCCCTCGGTTGCTTAACGTCATTCTTCTGCTGCTGTTTTTTGATTAAAATTTCCTCTTTGAAATCATCTTCATCGTATCTTTTCAGCGTATTCTCCTGATCGTCAACTTTAAATCGGTAGCTCTGCTGCATTTGAAAATGGTTTACTTCAAATTCCGGCTGTCGAATAAACAGTAAAGGCTTTGTTTTTAGTTTTTCCTTTGGCATATCTCCCTCACCTCTTTTTTTAAAAATTTTTCTGCCTTCCTATTATTTCTATGCATAAAGTTGATGGTGTTGAAAACATCGTGTAAAAAACAGCCTGCCCCGTGATCGGGACAGGCTGTTTTTTGAATTATAAAATATGAAATCCGGAATCAACATGAATATTTTCGCCGGTGATGCCGCGAGAAAGATCGCTGAATAGGAAAACAGCAGTATCGCCGACTTCTTCAGGTGTTGTCGTCCGTCTTAATGGTGCTTTTTCTTCGATCTCTTTCAAAATCGAGTTAAAATCGCTAACCCCTTTTGCCGATAACGTCCGAATTGGGCCGGCAGAAATGGAATTAACCCGAATGTTTTCTTTGCCGAGATCGGCGGCAAGGTAGCGGACACTTGCATCAAGGGAAGCCTTGGCCACACCCATCACATTGTAGTTTTGGATCGCGCGTTCGCCGCCAAGATAGGTTAACGTCACAATGCTGCCACCTTCCGTCATTAAGGTGCGTGCTTGTTTTACAACCGCTGTTAACGAGTACGAACTGATATTTTGGGCAAGCAGAAAGCCATCTCTTGTTGTATTCAAATACTCGCCTTGAAGCTCTTCTTTATTAGCGAACGCAATGCAGTGTGCAATTCCATGAATCACGCCGACTTCCTCTTTGATAGCCGCAAAGCATTTGGCAATCTCTTCATCATTCGTTACGTCACATGGCAGAACAAGCGTGTTTTCTGCTTCCAGCGAATCGGCAAGCTCGCGGACACTGCTTTCCAGTCTTTCACCTGCATATGTAAAAATGAGTCGTGCACCTGCCTGATGAAGGGAGCGGGCAATCCCCCACGCAATGCTGCGCTTATTGGCTACACCCATTACAACAAATGTTTTGCCATCTAATGATAAATTCATTTGAAAATCCTCCTGCTATCACAAGTTATTAGTACTTGGTACTAATTTTACACTATTGCTTCTAAAATGAAAAGTGTTTACAGCGATTAACAAACCTCGCAAAATTCAAGTTCTCGTTTCAACTGATCTACATATTCTTTTGAACCAGTGACAATCAAGCGGTCATTAAGCTCTAGCTCCGTGTCTCCATGTGGCACAAGCGAATCCTTGCCACGGAAAATCCGCACGAAAATGATATCACCCGTAAATGGGAATTTCCTTAATGTCATTCCGGCAAATTGTGCATTTTGCATGCTGATCTCATATAAGGATGCTTCCTGATTGGTCAAAATATTGATCACTTTCGGCGATTCGATTAAGGCACGAAGCAGCGCTTTCGTTGACATAAACACAGAGAACACTTCGATATTGCACTCGCGCAGGCTCTCCTCCAAATCCGGACTTTCAATTCGAGCAATCACCCGCTCAATTCCTCTTTCTTTGACAGCCATCGCCAAAGTCGCATTTTCTTCTTCATCCCCTGTTGAGATCACAACAATTTTTGCAGTAAACACTTCTGTTTTTTCAATCGTTTCCAGCGAGTAATCAGGAATTTCCCTGATTTCAAACAAAGAGTCGGCAATTTGCTTATCTGATTTTTCGATTCTTGTATGGTACAAAATCGGTTCATAAAGACCGGACTTTAATTCCCTTGAAACCGGCAATGTCACCTGGTTTGCTCCCAAAAAGACAACTTTTATTTTTCGATTGGCGGCCTCTTCCCTCGGGAAAAGTTTTTTAAAGACAATTGGCGTCAAAATAGAGGTGATAACGGCAACGAGAATCAACGTACCTCCCATTTGCGCCGAAATGATTTCCATCCTTTCCCCAATCGTTGCCGCTGCAATCACCAACGACAGAGTGGATGTTAGCAAAAATCCAGAAGCCAGCACCGTTTTCGTATCATACCAAAGTTTCAGCAGATAAACCGGCAGTAATTTGGATAACAATAAACCTACTAGCAGCAACGGAATGAGCAAAAGCAATTTTTTATCACTCAAAAGCGACCAAAGATTAAGATCTACTCCAACCATAACAAAGAAAATCGGGATCAAAAATCCGTAGCCGAACGAATCAAGTTTGTGGACAAGCTCCTGATTCGGTGACAACAATGAAACAAGTACACCGGCGAGAAACGCTCCCAATATATTCTCTGCACCAACGGTTTCTGATAAACCAACGAGAACAATAATAAGCGTAAAGACGGCCCTTGTCCCGATTTGCACAGTCCCTGTTGACAATGCTTCAATAAAGCTACGGTTTTTAAATCTTCGCCCAATAAAATAAAGGGCGATTCCCGCCGCGAAAAGAATTAACAATAGCCATGTTTTCCCCTGGCCGCCTTCACGTAAGGAAACAAAAAACGCTAATAAAATCATTGTTGCCAAATCGGCAATCACAGCAACTAGCAAGATAATTTGGCCAATACCGGTCTTCATCAAATGGGCTTCCTTCAATGTTGGTACAACCACTCCCAAGGAAATGGTGGAAATAATCATCGTCATTAAAAAGGCGCTTTCGATAAAGCCTGCCCAGACAAACAAATATGACAGTCCCAATGAAATAAGAAAAATACCGCCAAAAATAACCGAGGACACCATAAAAGAATTGGGTTCTTGTTTGCCGTTTGGCAGTAATTCACGTTTTTTCTTGCCGCTAAACGCTGAGAAGTCAATTTCCAAGCCGCTTAAAAACATTAAAAAGATAAAGCCTAAAGTCGAAAGGGTTTGAATCCAACTATCTTTTTGCACAAGATCAAAGCCGCTTTTGCCAATAATCAGTCCCATAATGATTTCAGCAACAACAACAGGGATATAATTTAACTTTAAACGGTGTAGAATAATTGGTGTCAGGAACGCAGCTGTTACTACAATTAACAAGGAAATTACGGATGCATTCTGCTGCAAAGTCATTCTCCTTTCTTTCTTGTTTTTTTACCGAAATGCAGTGAAATTTTATTACGGAAAAATTTCAATAGGAGGTTTACAGTTGAACATTGATATCGTCGGAGATATACACGGCTGTTTGCCGGAATTTCAACAATTAACGCTGAAACTCGGGTATAGCTGGGAAACGGGCATTCCGCTCCATCCACAGAATCGGGTGCTTGGCTTTGTTGGCGATCTTACGGATCGTGGCCCGGAATCGCTGAAAACAGTTGAAATTGTCTGGAGGCTCGTCATTGAGCAAAAAAAAGCTTTTTACACACCTGGTAATCATTGCAATAAATTCTATCGATTCCTGATTGGTAATAAAGTGCAAGTGACCCATGGGTTAGAAACTACTGTAGCTGAATTTGAAGCTCTTGGCAAGCAAAAACAACCAAAAATCCGCCAGCAATTCATTGAACTGTATGAAGGCGCCCCACTTTACCTTGTTCTTGACAATAAAAAACTGATTATCGCCCATGCTGGAATCAAAGAAGAGTATATTGGCTTGGCAAACAATAAAGTCAAAACTTTTATCCTGTATGGAGATATTACTGGGAAAAAAAATCCGGACGGAACTCCCGTAAGAAGAGACTGGGCCCAAAACTATCGCGGCAAAGCAACCATTGTTTACGGCCATACTCCAGTAAAAGAAGCAAGGGTGATCAACAACACATACAACATTGATACAGGTGCCGTTTTTGGCGGCAAACTCACCGCCCTTCGTTATCCGGAAAAAGAAATTGTCTCTGCTTCTTCTACTATGCCCTATATTGCCGAAAAATTTAAGGAATATGCATGATTTCTAAAGGTATAAGTGCTCGTCGCGATACGGTGTTGTAATATTTGCAGGACAAAACAAGGTGGTTTGATTTTTACCCCTCAAGTCAATAGACAAAAAGGCTGACCATCCTTATTCTTCGGTCAGCCTTTTCATGTCTTCGGGGAGAGGAATAGTAAATTTCATTTGCTTATTTAAAAAAGGATGCCAAAAAGCGAGCTGTTTGCAATGGAGTGCCTGCCGCTTGATCCTTTCCGTACTTCCACCATATAAATCATCGCCAAGTAGCGGGTGGCCAATAGATGACAGGTGTACGCGGATTTGGTGCGTCCGCCCTGTTTCAAGTCGCAATTCCAAATGGGAGTCATCCTCTGCTCTTGCAAGCACTTTATAGTGGGTGCAAGCATATTGGCCATCTTCCCGTACTTCCCGCTCAATAATGCTTTCAGCTTTTCTGCCAATTGGCTGCTCAATCGTTCCGCACTCAGCTGCCACTCTGCCGCTTACAAATGCTTCGTAAACCCTCTTTACGCTCCCATTTTGCTGAGCCCTGCTGAATAAATGATGGACATGGCGGTGCTTAGCAATTAAAACAAGTCCGGAAGTATTGCGGTCAAGCCTTGTGACAATATGGGCAGTAGCCTCAATTCCCCTTTTTTCATAATACCCAATAAGGGCATTCGCAAGGCTTCCTGCAGGATGTTCCCTTGACGGAATTGTATTCATGCCCGGAGGTTTGTTTATCACAAGAACAAAATCATCTTCATAAACAATGTCCAGAGGGATTGCTTCACCAGCTACACCTTCGCTTTTTGTTTCTGGCGGAAAAACAATTTCCAGAAAGTCGCCTTGCTGCAGACGATAACGGACATTCACTTCCGCCTTATTCACGAGAATCTTGCCGCCTTTGAACTTAATATCTGTCAATGCCGAACGGGAAATATCCTTCTCCTTGGCAAAATCCCTTAATAGCTTTCCTGTATCTGTTGGTTCAATTAACCAGTTTAGTCGAAATGGTAAAGCCATTTTTTACCTCAATCCATTTTTATCAACATCATTTTCTAATCAGAGTCGGAAATAAAGGAATCGTGCACCCGCTTCCAAAAAGGAAACGGTCTGAACCGTGCAAAACGAATCTTTTCTTCCGGTACTCTAAATTGAATCGACTTCACATCTTTATGTAGAAGGGTCAGATGATCAACCGTCACTTGGAAATCTGCCCGATTGACCGGTTTAAGCATACATGTATGGTGGGCGGGCAAGATCAGCGGCGAACCGACCGTTCGGAACACCCGATTGTTGATCGAGGCCATTTCTGCCAACTGGATCGCAGCAAGCGAAGGATGGATGATCGCACCGCCAAGTGCTTTATTATAAGCAGTACTGCCAGATGGTGTTGAAACACAAAGGCCATCGCCGCGAAAGCGTTCAAAATGTTCGCCGCGAATTTCCACATCCATGACAAGTGTTCCTTCGACACTTTTTACCGTTGACTCATTTAAAGCAAGGTATCTTGATTCCTTTCCGCCGTGCTGATAGCGGATAATGACTTCAACGAGCGGGTACTCCACCGTCTGATACGGTGTTTTCGCAATGGCAATCACCAGTTTTTCAATTTCTTCCGGTGTCCAATCTGCATAAAAGCCGAGATGCCCGGTATGGATACCAACAAATGCTGTCCGGTCCAAACGGCTGTTGTAGCGGTGAAAGGCATACAATAAGGTTCCATCGCCGCCGACCGAAACGACAATGTCCGGCTGATCCTCATCATAGATAAGATCGAAATCGAGCAAATACGTCCGCATTTTATGCATTAACGTGTTCGATTTTTGATCTCCTTTTGATGTTATGGCAAACTTCATTTTTTTCACTCCTTCTTCCCCAAATTTGCTTCTATCAATCGCCGTTACTTTTTTGTCTCTTGCTTTTGCTCCTTTTTTCGGGTGAAAAAGGCTTGCGCTTCTTGAATTTCTCCGCGGATTAGCGACATTTCCTCATCCAAGAGGAATGCTGCCTCTGCCGCACGCTTCAATCGCATCTGAATATCGGATGGAAAAGCGCCCTTATATTTATAATTAAGCGAATGTTCAATCGTTGCCCAAAAATTCATTGCCAGTGTACGAATTTGAATTTCTGCTAAAATCTTTTTCTCCCCGTGAATCGTTTGAACAGGATAGCGGATCACCACATGGTAGGATCTGTAGCCGCTTGATTTTTTGTGAGAAATATAATCCCGCTCTTCGACAATCTCAAAGTCGTTCCGATTCCGTAAAAGATTGACTACCATATGGATATCATCCACAAATTGACACATCATCCGTAACCCGGCAATATCCTGCATTTCCATTTCCAACCGGTCAAGTGGAATCCCTTTTTGATTGGCTTTATCGAGAATGCTCGCAATCGGTTTGACTCTGCCTGTCACAAATTCAATAGGAGAATGGGAAGAATCCAATTCAAATTGGCCCCTCATCCCTTTTAATTTTACTTTTAGTTCTTCAACCGCCTGTTTATAGGGCGCTAGAAACTGATCCCAATGTTTCATCCACTACACCTCAAGCCAATTTTCGGATCTAAACTTAAAACAGTTTTTCGACTTTCTCCACCATTTCCTCCCCGTAGTTTCCATTCCCCTTAATATTGCTGATCAAATAAGCAAATTCGGCACGGAACTCGGTTAATTCGACTTGTTCTTCCCCATATGTTAGGAACACAGGGAGATTTCCTTCCATTGTCTCTTTTAAAACCGGCCAAACTTGTTCAGGAATCAAAATATATGTATAAGTTGTCTCTTCATTTTCCATTAAATAAACAAAGGAAAAATGGTCGGAATCCACTAGCATATGGCCTGCAGGTTTTAAAGAGGTAATCGGTTCGTTTGCAATAAGTTGCAACTGATCATTGATTTGTTTTGCTGAATTAATTGTAAGTCTTTTATTCATTCGTTATGGCGGGGAAAGCTTATTTAAAAATCAACTAGCCCCTTACTCCTTTCGTCATTAAAACAGTCATTAATTGCCTTTCTTATTTTATCATAATCAGGCATTTCTCCCAAGGATTGCGTTTCTGGCGAATTAGACTAAAATAAACAACGAACATGCATGAAGGGAAGGATTGAGTTTATTGCAAAATTTGGAGATTGAATTTAAAAATATGTTGACAAAAGAGGAATATGAGCGGCTGTTAAATTTATTCAAGCTGGAAGAAAACGCGATTTTCACCCAGGAAAATCATTATTTTGATACGGCAGATTTTCAGTTGAAGAAAAATGGTGCGGCCTTAAGGATTCGGGAAAAAAATGGACAGTACGAACTGACACTGAAACAACCTTACAAGGAAGGTTTGTTGGAAACAAATGAGCTGCTTTCACACCAAGAAGCCCAACAGGCTATAAGCGGGAATATACTGCCAAGCGGAACTGTTCGGCAGCTTATCAAAGATATGGGTATTCCCTTTTCAAAGCTTGAATATTTTGGATCTCTTGTCACAAAACGGGCGGAAATAAACGATTCGAACGGATTGTTTGTATTGGACAACAGTACCTATTTAAATACAGAAGATTATGAGTTAGAATACGAAGTAGAGAATAGAAAGCAAGGACAAGCATTTTTCCACAAATTCCTTGCCAAAAACGGCATACCGGTTCGGGAAACAAAAAATAAGGTTCGCCGTTTTTACGAAAGAAAATATTCAATGATGGACTTATAAGGGGAAACTTTAAATGAAAATCGATAACTTGAAAGCAATGCTCGAACTGAAGGCTGTCCAAAATTTCAGCAATTCCGCATCCGATTCTTCTTCATTGTTCCAAGATCTTTTAAATGAATTACTTACAGAAAATGGAAATTCACCTTTTGACCAATCAAAAACCGTTGAGCAATCGAAGCCTTCCGAATCCGTATCTGCTTCTTTCAATCTGCCTTCATTGCCGCCTTTATCCATGTTACCATCAGGCGGAAGCACGAACGAAAAGGTTGACGCCCTCATAACTCAAGCGGCTCAAACATATGGTGTTCCAGCAAAATTGATTCAAGCAGTCATTCAACACGAATCGAATTTTAACCCAAAAGCCAAAAGTGATACCGGTGCTTCAGGATTAATGCAATTGATGCCGCAAACAGCAAGATCGCTTGGGGTAAACGATCCCTTTGATCCAGAGCAAAATATTTTTGCTGGTACCAAATACTTAAAACAACTGCTCGAGAAATATGAAGGAAATGTGAATTTGGCACTGGCTGCTTATAATGCCGGACCGGGAAATGTGGACAAATACGGAGGTATCCCTCCTTTTAAAGAAACGGTTAATTATGTAAAAAACATAACAACTTCCTACTTTGGATAAAACTTTCTTCCCTCTGTCATTATGAACAGAGGTTTTTTTTGTGAACACTACTAAACGAATGAAGCTATTTATTTGAGATATAAAAACGGCATAGGGTAAAATAAGATGTACAGAACCCGAAAAAGGAGTTAACCAACATGATCGAGAAAAAAATGACACCATTTGAGGCGATTGGCGAAAAAACGATGGATCGTCTTGTTGATACTTTTTACGGCTTGGTTGGGCAACATCCTGATCTCGATGAATTATATTCCCGGCTGGTTTTAAATGCCCAGCATATGATTAACACACCTGATGATGAAGTGCAGCAGCCAGGTGAGAAGCAGTGAATGGACAAGAGCATGGTTTTTTAGCCCATCATTGCCATGGCAACGAAAAAAAGCCCATCGAAATTTACATTTTCATCGATCCAATCTGTCCGGAGTGTTGGGCGTTGGAACCAATCGTTAAAAAATTACAGGTAGAATACGGACGATACTTTTCCTTAAAACATGTATTGAGCGGTAAATTGGCAAATTTAAATATCAGCAAAAAGCAAAAGTATGAAAACATTAAAGAGTTGTGGGAAAAAACGGCGAGTCGCTCAGGGATGTCGTGCGATGGGGATCTTTGGCTCGAGAATCCGGTGGCGGCCCCTTACATTGCTTCTATTGCCATCAAAGCAGCCGAATTGCAAGGCAGAAAAGCAGGCATCCGTTTTTTGCGCAAGCTGCAAGAATTGCTTTTTTTAGAAAAGAAAGATGTAACCGATCTAGACATCCTGAAAGAATGTGCACATGATGCCGGGCTGGACGTGCAGGAGTTTTTGTCAGATGTACATTCAGAAGGTGCAGCAAAAGCGCTGCAATGTGATTTAAAAATTACGGTTGAAATGGAAGTGCAAGAAATTCCAACGCTTGTTTTCTTTAATGAAAATGCTGAGGAAGAAGGAATTAAAATTGCTGGTGCATACCCTTATGAAATTTACGTTCAAATTTTAGAAGAAATGCTTATGGAAGAACCTAGTCAATCACCTCCGCCTCCTCTCGAGGTATTTATGAAGGTTTTCCGGCTTGTTGCTTCCCAGGAAATTGCCGTAGTCTATAATATGTCCATTATCCAAGTGGAACGAGAAATGAAAAAACTGCTGTTAAAACAAAAAGTAGAGCAAATCCCCGCGAAATATGGGACTTTTTGGAAATATATTGAAAGCTAAAGACCG
>JAKACS010000643.1 GCA_021821235.1 Bacillota bacterium | reverse complement strand
TTGAAAGAATGAGGAAAAGGTTGATGCTGCTCTTTGCTGGGCTGATGGTTCTGCTTGTTCTTAGTGCTTGCGGTGCAAAGTCACAAGGTGATGTGGTCAAAGATTTAAATGGGAAACTGGAGGATTTATCCGGCTACAAAGTCAATGCCAAAATGACATTGAAAATGGGAAATGATTCGCAGGTTTATAATGTTGAAATCTGGCATAAGGATCCAACCTATTATCGCGTCAATTTGAAAAATTCGGCAAAAGATCAAAGCCAAATGATTCTAAGAAATGATGAAGGTGTGTTTGTTTTAACGCCTGCATTGAATAAAAGCTTTCGTTTTCAAAGCGACTGGCCGCAAAATAGCAGTCAGGCTTATCTTTACGAGTCGCTGATTAAAGATATTCTTGAGGATAAAACTGCGAAATTTTCATCCACAAAGGACTATTATGTTTTTGACACAAAGACGCGCTATCAAAATAACAAAATGCTGCCAACTCAAGAAATTAAGCTGAATAAAAGTGATTTATCGCCTGTCGAAGTAAAAGTGATGGATACGGATCGCAATCCAATCGTCACGGTTGAATTTTCAAAAATGAAATTCAATGCTTCTTTTAACGAAAATGATTTTGATATGAAGAAAAACATGACAAGAGCACAGCTTGGATTGCCGGCGATGGCAAAGGTTCAGGATTCTGCTTTCACGGTTAAATATCCGACAGCTCTTGCAAAAGAAACAAAATTGGTTGGTGAAAAGGAAATAAAGCTGGAAGATGGTAAGAGAGTTGTTCTCACTTACGAAGGGAAAAAGTCCTTTACGATGGTGCAGGAAAAAACGATTGCCAAAACTGCTTCCGCCCAGATGACAGTGCCTACTTCTGTTGAGGGACAGCCGGTTGATCTCGGTTTCACGGTCGGAGCCCTAACGGATCATTCGATTACATGGTCGCAAAACGGCATTGATTATATGGTTGCATCGAAAAACTTAACAAAAGAAGAATTGATGGAAGTTGCCAGCTCGGTACAAGGCGATATCGTGAAATAGCCTTTTGCAAAAAAGCACAGCCCTTTTAAAAGCGGCTGTGCTTTTGCCTATTTTGATCCGGGTGGAAATCCGGATAAAGGGCAAATCCCCGCGGGTAAATTCAAAAATCCCGCGGATAAACCACCAACCCCATCAATTTTCTGTCTCGCAGAGAGATACCCCTTATTTTAACAATCCATTTGACAATCATGCTTTGCAGTTGAATAATCGATAGAGGAAGAAAATCGTATCTAATTTGAATCAACGAAGCAGGAAGGGACAACCGAAATGAACGAGCAAGGATTTTTTTATCGAGATACATGGGCAGAGGTTGATTTGGATTGCATTGTGGAAAACATTTCCTCAGTGAAAAAAATGCTTCCGTCTAATGTAGAAATGATTGCCGTCGTTAAGGCGAATGCCTATGGGCACGGGGATATACGTGTCTCGGAAACAGCACTTCGAGCAGGAGTATCGTATCTGGCAGTCGCCTTTATGGACGAAGCGATTGCATTGCGCAATAAAGGAATGAAAGCACCAATTCTTGTGCTAGGAGCTACCCGTGCTGCCGATGTACATCTTGCTGCTGAATTAAACATTACACTAACCGTCTTTCATCCTGATTGGATCAAAGAAGCAAAAGCGATTTTAGAAGAAGATGAACAGCTGTTGGTTCATGTAAAACTTGATACGGGCATGGGACGGATCGGCATCCGCAGTAAAGAGGAGCTCAAGGAAATCGAAGCGTTGCTAAACAGCGATCAACGATTTTGCTTTGAAGGAATTTTTACTCATTTTGCAACTGCCGATGAATTGGATCAAACCTATTTTGAACAACAGCTTGATTTATTTCAAGAAATGTTGAGCATTCTAAACAAGATGCCAAAATATGTTCATTGCAGCAACAGCGCCGCAACACTAAGGTTCCCGCAAGCCTACTTTAATGCCGTTCGGCTTGGCATTGCGATGTATGGTTTAACGCCTTCACTCGAAATCGAAAAAGAAATTCCGATTCCGCTGCAGGAAGCTTTTACATTGCGTTCGAAGCTTGTACATGTGAAGCGGCTGCAAAAAGGTGATAAGGTAAGTTACGGTGCAACGTACGAAGCACGTGAAGATGAATGGATTGGAACCATTCCGATCGGCTATGCAGACGGCTGGATCCGCAAACTTCAAGGACAGGAAGTGATTGTTGACGGGGTGAGGGTTCCAATTGTCGGCCGAATTTGCATGGATCAATGTATGGTACGGCTCCCATATCAAGTACCCTCTGGTACAACCGTAACGTTAATCGGAAAAGCAGGTGACTCATTTATTTCTGTCAATGAAATCGCCAAGAAACTAGAGACAATCAATTATGAAATTCCATGCATGATCGCAAGCAGGGTGCCGCGACTTTATCGTCAGGGCGGCGAAATTGTCGATATAAAAAATTATCTTTTGTAAAAGCGGCAGGATATATAGCCATCGTGAACAATATTTTATTCACGTCCCCTTCATATGCATAAAAGGCTGATTTTTTGGCTTATAATACAGAAGAATTGCCAAATAGTCTATGCACTGGGTACGATAAATGGTATTATTAAAAATGGTAAAGATAAAATGGTTTGTAGTG
The DNA here is from genome assembly GCA_021821235.1 of Bacillota bacterium. The sequence continues at coordinate 335 of JAKACS010000643.1, read as the reverse complement.
ATGGTGGAGGTGTATGTTTGTGTCTGAGTTCAGCACAACTACGGAAATCTTGGTGGAATTACCGCAACATCTTTTAACCGAATTAGATGGTTTTGTAAAAACGGAAAATGTAAATCGCAGTGAATTTATTTACCAAGCTACAAAAATGTATTTGCGCGAACGAAAAAAGAGACAAATTCGCGAAGTCATGAGACGTGGTTACATGGAAATGGCAAAAATCAATTTAAGAATTGCGTCTGAAGCATTTCTAGCAGAATATGAGGCAGAACATACAGTTGAACGTCTTGTAAGCGGGGGATAATCCTTTGATTGTCAAACGTGGTGACGTTTATTTT
>JAKACS010000642.1 GCA_021821235.1 Bacillota bacterium | reverse complement strand
GGAATAATCAAAGCATTATGCTTGCTGTTGGGATTATCGGTGCAACCGTAATGCCGCATGCGATCTATTTGCACTCTAGTCTGACTCAGGGCAGGATTATTCCAAGGAATGATGAAGAAAAATTAAAAATTCAAAAATTCAGTACGAAAGAGATTTTAATCGCAATGACGTTGGCGGGATTTGTCAATTTATCCATGATGTATATGGCAGCATCTGTATTTAATGCAACCGGCAATGAAAACATTGCAGACTTGAAAACGGCTTACTATACATTAACCCCGTTGCTAGGTTCTGCCGCTGCCAGTGTATTTTTGATTTCCCTGCTTGCATCAGGGATCTCCAGCTCTGTTGTTGGTACAATGGCTGGTCAAGTAATCATGCAGGGCTTTGTCGGATTTACCATTCCTATTTGGATACGGAGACTAGTCACAATGCTACCGACAGTTGTCATTGTGGCTTTGGGTACCGATCCAACGTTAACGCTTGTAATCAGCCAGGTAGTTTTAAGTATCGTGCTTCCATTCCCGATTATTGCCCTAATTTATTTCACCCAGAAAAAAGATTTAATGGGCGTATTAACAAATAAAAGGTATGTAACGATTTTATCATCCGTGTTTGCTGCCGTGATTCTAAGCTTGAATGTCTGGTTAATCATTCAAACATTTCTTGGCTGAATTGATGGTTTAATTAGTCCGTTGAAACAGGAAACGATTCAAGCAACTGATTCGCTTCCTGTTTTTTATTTTGCTTTCGAAAACTTACGGATAAACAATCCGGGTTCAACTTCAACATCCCCTACAGCTTGGTTTGCTCAATTGGAAAAAACAAACTGCGTGTGACTTCCGGTTTGTCCCGCAAGGACTTCCAGTCGGGCATCAATTCGTTCCTTTAGTTCGGGGACATGTGAAATGATACCTACTAAACGTCCGCTGCTTTGGATATCCATTAACGCCTCAATCGCTTGATCAAGCGACTCTGGATCGAGAGTTCCGAATCCCTCATCAATAAACATTGTTTCAAGTGAAACCCCGCCAGCATAATTTTGCACGACATCAGCAAGACCCAGCGCAAGCGCTAGTGCCGCCTTAAAGCTTTCACCGCCCGATAATGTCTTTACATGGCGTTCTTGTCCAGTATACTGGTCAAAAACAAGCAACTCCAGCCCGCTTTGCACATTTCCCTTCGAACGGTCTTTTTTCCGTTGCAGAAAATAGCGTCCAGAGGTCATTTTTTTCAGCCGTCCATTCGCTTCCGTTAATATATCGTCTAAAAATGCAGCCAACACAAAACGTTCGAACGTCATCCGATACGTATTTTGACCTTTTGCCATCTCATATAGATGGCCGATTACCTGGTACCGTTCCTCCAATTTTTTCAACCGAGCATTTATGGTCTCGATCTGCTTTTGGATTGATTCATTCCCTTGTTTTTTGATGAGCAGATCGGTTCTTTTATTGCTAAGTAACTCAACTGCCTGTTTTTGTTCTTCTAAAGATTTTCTTATTCCCTCAACATCAGGTACTTCAATATTTTGCAAAAGGTCGGTTAAGTCGATGAGGCGGTCGGAAACAGACCGAAGCTCTTCACGAAAAGCTTGAATTTCGTTTTTAAGCTGTTCAATCTCCTGCTCGCTCCGTTTTGAACGCTCGTAGCTCGCAAAATTGGCAAAACCTTGTTCCTCCAGCTGGTTTTTAAACACCTGTCTTTCTGTTACGAGTTCGGATTGTTTTCCCATTAAGTGCTTTTGGGCATCTGCCAGTCGTGCTGTTTCGGCTGCTTGTTGCTCTTTTACCTCCTGCCACCGTCTTTGGGCTGTTTCAAGTTGTCTTACAAGGGTTTCATGAACCGATTTGGCAGCTGCTAGCGCCGTTTCAAAAGCAGGCACTGTTCGTAATCTTTCCGGAATTTGCTCTTTCATTCGCAATAAATCGGTTCGTTTCTCAGTGTATTGAACCGTTAATTCCGTTACTTTTTCAGAAAGATTAGGAATCGATTGCTGTAACTCGGTTTTCATGTCGTCCATACTCGATAATTCGGCCTTTACCTTGTCAAGCTGCTTCAATTGCTGTTGCAATCGTGCTTGCTCTCTCTCTATCTCTGAGATCAAGGCTGTTAATCGCTCTTTTTCTTCCTTTAAAAATTCCGGTGCAAACCCAGGTTTTTGCAAACGAATTTCCATTAGCAGGTCGGTTGCTGCTTCTCTTACACTTTTTTCTTCTGATTGGCATTCGTAAAGAGCTGACTGCGCTTGCGCCTTTTCCGTTTCTAAGCGCTGTACTTGAACTTTGGCGGCTTGCAAATCTTCTTCCGTCGGAATAATTCCATCAGCACCCATTGTTGGAGATGGATGGTGCACAGAACCGCATACAGGGCATTCTTTGCCATTTTCAAGTCTTTGAGCTAGTAGTGCAGCCTGGCCGGAAATCCAAGAATGCTCCATATCTTCCATCAAGATTTTGGCATCGTGGAAGGAAGCCTCAGCCTTCTCAAATCGGCCAGCAACATGCTTCAATTCGGTTTCTTTTTGATGATGACGTATCGTTACCTTCTCAAATCGGGTTAATTTCTCTAATTCTGCAGCCAATTTCTCTATTCTTCGCTCATTTTCAAGAAATGCAAGCTGACCTTGTTCCATTTCCACTTTCTGCGCTTGCTTTAGTTTTTGATTTTCCTCCATTTGGCAAAGCTGATCCTCTGCCATTTTATACTTCTCTTTTGCTTTTTCAAGCAATTGGGCTACTTGATTGGCAGCATGTTCAAATGCGGCAAAGGAATAAACTCCATCTTTCATATTTTGCAGACGAATAATTTCAGCAGCTGCTTCCTGACGCTCATTCTCCTTTTCTTGCTCCTGCTGTAGCTTGGAATAAGACTCGATTGAAAGCTCTTCTAACGATTTAACCTTTGAAGAAATCGCTGCTGTCGTTTGCGCGAGCTGTTCGGATTCTTTTTTCAGGCGGT
>JAKACS010000641.1 GCA_021821235.1 Bacillota bacterium | reverse complement strand
TATTTACTAAGCGATAGACTCCTCTATCAACCGGTTTTTTTCCTTTTACTGGTATTTAATGGGCGATAGACTCCTCTATCAACTCGATTTTTACCTTTTACTGGTATTTATTAAGCGATAGACTCCTCTATCAACCCGGTTTTTCCCTTTTACTGGTATTTACTAAGCGATAGACTCCTCTATCAACTCGGTTTTTACCTTTTACTGGTATTTACTAAGCGATAGACTCTTCTATCAACTCGATTTTTCCCATTTACTGGTATTTAGTGGGCGATAGACTCCTCTATCAACCAGTTTTTTACCTTTTTCTGGTATTTACTAAGCGATAAACTCCTCTATCAACTTGGTTTTTTACCTTTTACTGGTCTGGATGATAAGTTAGGATATAAATTCTAATATTACAAAAAAATAGCCAACCTTAAAAAAGGTCAGCTACCTATATCGAAGACAACAAAGCGCGCGCTGAAAATTACCTTTGCAACCGCGCATACAGCGTTTGAAACTGCACTTCCCAATCCCCGCATTTCCAAAACTCCGGACTTGCAATTTCCTTCAACAACTTCCTTTTCAAAGAAGGATCGCCCACTTCCGCTAAAATTTTCTTTCGTGCCCAATAAAGAAACTCCACATAACCCTCATAACGTGCATCAAACTCTGCCTCAAGCCGCGCGCGGATCTGCCTGGCAAGCGTCGGGCTTGCCCCATTCGTCGAAACCGCAATGCTCAGCCGGCCACGCTTCACCTGCGCCGGCACATGGAAATCCGAACCATCCGGATCATCCGCAACCGCCACCAATTGATGCGGCTCGGCCAATTCTTTAATCTTCCGATTCAATTTCCGATCGTTTGTTGTGGCAAAAATCAGCAACGCCCCTTGAATCTCCACACCGGAAAACGGCTTTTGCACCCACTCAATCAAGCCCTCGCCGGACAGCTTGGCAATATCGTCCGTAGCTTCCGGACTAACGACCACAACCCGAGCCTCTGCTGCAAGCAAACCCTTGATTTTTCTCTCTGCCACCTTCCCGCCGCCGACAACAACCACCTTTTTCCCGGCAAGGTTCAGCATCATTGGATAAAAGGACATGCCGCTCCACCTCCATCACAAATCTCTTCGTCAATTTTAACCTGAAAATTGGCCAAAAAAAAGACAAAACTGAGCTTATCAGCTCAGTCCAGCTTCTCACTTAGTTCTTTTTTTAAGTACTCAACCATCGCTTCTTTCGTTGCTGCTAAAGGGATACCGCTCACTGGCAACCCCGCTTCCTCAAGCGCAAAAGCGATTTGTTTACCCATGCAAACCACTTGTTTACTTTGGGTAAAAGTTTTCCCAGCTATTCCGCAATCCTTTAACCCAGCCAAGAACGGCTCGATGCTCGCTTTGCACGGGAAGATCACCGTATTCACTTCGGCTTCTTCCAACATCCGCTTGAAAATTGGGAAATACCGCTGGTCAAGCTCTTTTTTGCTCGTTACCCATGCATCAAATGTTCCATAGCGGAATGTATACTCGAGCTGATTTTTCAAAAGCCGGTCGTCGCCAACAATCAACAGCCGTCCCGTTTCCGGCATATCTTCTACTAGTTTGCTTATAAAGCCGCGTTCCTTTAAGGCTCTCAGCGTTTTCACCGAGCCGCCAAAGAAATCCGCTTGTATTTTTCGAATATCAAGGCCCTGTTCAGAAATGGCGGTAAAAAATTCATTGGCACTTTCAGGATTTGCAAACAAAATTCGCTTGAATGACGAAATTTCTGCGAGCAGTTTTTCATCAACTGGCAGCCGTGTTTTTTTCCACTTAGGAAACTCGATGACATCCGCACCTTGTTCCATCAGTTCTTTTGCCAACTCACTAATGCCTTCACCTGATCGCGCTAAAACAATTTGCCTGCCGTAGAGCGGCATTTTTTCAAACCAGCTGATTTTTTCCCGCAATGAAATTACCTTTCCGACTAAAATAATCGCAGGATTGCTGAATTTGGCCGCAGTCACTTTGGCGGAAATATCGGCTAACGTGCCTTCGAGCGTTTTCTGTCGGCCGAACGTTCCCCACTGTATCAAAATCACCGGTGTTTCAGTAGCTTTTCCATGTTTAATTAAATTTTCACAAATAAATGGCAGATTGCCGACACCCATGTAAAAAGCGATCGTATCAACTCCGCGAGCCAGCCCCTCCCAATCGAGGATCGGCTTGCCGTCTTTTGATTTATCGTGCGCCGTTACAACAGCAAACGATTCAGCATATTCACGGTGGGTAACAGGAATTCCTGCATAAAGGGGCGCTGCAATACCGGATGAAACGCCAGGAACGATTTCAAACGGAATCTGATACCGGGCAAGGGCTGCAGCTTCTTCTCCAACCCTGCCAAAAACACCAGGGTCGCCGCCTTTCAGACGTACCACTACTTTTCCTTCAAGCACTTTTTCAACTAACAGGTCATTGATGACTTCCTGTCGCAAAATGTGGCGGTCCGGCAGTTTTCCGCAATAAATCAGCTCACAATTTGCTGCTGCATACTCCAGTAACTTCGGATTAGCGAGTCGGTCATACAAAATAACCTCCGCCTGCTTGATCGCTTCCATGCCCTTTACCGTAATTAAACGTACATCCCCCGGTCCAGCCCCGACTAAAAATACTTTCCCTGTTTTCATCTTGCAGCCACCCTCCCATGCTGTATCGATTTCCTAGGTACCCTTGATTGAATCCTCTACGGCAATTTTCCCATGACGCATTCGCCGCCATTTTTGCCTTTTGGACGTCATCAGGATCCCGCTCATGACGCATTCACCATCATTTTTACCTCTTGCGCGTCATCAGCCTCCCGCTCATAACGCGTTCAGCACCATTTTTGCCTTTTGGACGTCATCGGGATCCTGCTCATGACGCGTTCAGCACCATTTTTGCCTTTTGGACGTCATCAGGATCCTGCTCATGACGCGTTCAGCACCATTTTTGCCTTTTGGACGTCATCA
>JAKACS010000640.1 GCA_021821235.1 Bacillota bacterium | reverse complement strand
TTCGAGCAGCCGGCCGCCAAAATAACCGCCAACTGCGCCAGCACCAACAACTAATACTCTCATTGGCACCATTCCTCCTTTGTTTTGAAAACCTTTACTTTCAGTATAAAGTGAAACTTCAATCAGTGGGGGTTTTTTTTTCATCCCCCACTGATTGTTAGTGGAACCAATCGGGCTTTTATAGGCAGTTATCCCCCACCTATGCTTCTTCGATTTCTTCTAAGCCTTGAGGTGGGGGTCATACTGCCCGTTAATGCGGGATAAATTTCCGCTTCATGAAATGAAGGACAAACATCAGTTTACTGCAGCTTTTTTTCGCAATGTTAAATAAGCTTTGATCATAAAATAGCTGACTTCATCCGGAAGCAGTTCTTTGATCGGCTTTAACTTTTCTGCACCTGCTTCAGCAACGGCTTGCTCCAGCAAGGGCACAAACTTATTCGGGATCATCGCCTCTAAATCAACCCCAAGCCCCTGTTCGGCACAAAGCAACAGATGATTTTCGATTGTTACCAGCGAAAGCTCCCGTTTTACAGCAATTTCTTCCAGACCTAGCCCTTCCTGATATAGTTTAAATGTTTCCAAATGAGAGTTTGCTACCGGCTTCTTGACAGCTTTTTTAACAGGTGTTTCCTCAGCGATTTGCGGCGCTTGCCCGGGGTTTTCGGCAATAAAATTTTCAATCGCAGCAAGAAAAACATCGCCGTATTTTTTCAATTTATGCTCGCCAACACCGTTGACTGTTAAGAATGCTTCATGCGTTTGCGGCCGTTTTGCTGCCATATCTTTTAACGCCGAATCGGAAAAGATGACAAACGGTGGCACTTTTTCACTGTCGGCCAGTTGTTTGCGAACGGTGCGAAGCACTTCAAACAATGGATCATGCTGTGCCACTTGCCTGCTAACAACCGCTTTTCTTCTGCAAACTGCTTGCTGCCCGAGCAGCACTTCTTTGCCTTTTAAGGAAACCACTAGCGTTGGATACGTTCCATGCTGAACAGCAATCAAATCCTGCGAAATCAAAAATTCAATAAAATCGGATACTTCTTTTGCGCTCTTTTCGCGCATGATCCCGTAGGTTGACAGTCTGTCAAATGATAGATCAACAATCTTTTTATTTTTCGAACCAGTTACTACTTGGGCAATCAGCTGTTTACCAAAACGCTGCCCCATGCGAATCATGCACGATAAGACCATTTGCGCTTCTTTCGTCACATCGATGCTTTCCCGTGAATCGGTGCAATTGCCGCATCTTCCGCAAGTCTTTGCCTCTTTTTCACCAAAATAAGTTAAAATAAACGCCTGTAAGCATTCTTCCGTATGGCAATAATCCACCATTGACTGCAGTTTTTCCAATTCTTGTTTGATCCGGGCGGGATCGCTTGATTGGTCGATTAAAAACCGTTGGATTTGCACATCCTGAGGCGAGTAGAGGACAATACATTCGCTGTCCAATCCATCTCTTCCGGCACGGCCTGCTTCCTGATAATAGCTTTCCATATTTTTCGGCAGCTGAAAATGAACGACGTAGCGGATGTTTGATTTATCGATTCCCATGCCAAACGCGGAGGTGGCTACCATGACTGTCGCTTCGTCTGCTAAAAATCGTTCTTGTTCACGTGTCCGTTCGGCTTCATTCATTCCGGCATGATAGCGGGCAACATGGAAGCCATCCTTTTTGAAGCGTTCGTAAAGCTGATCGACCGTTTTTCGCGTTGCTGCATAGATAATCCCGGCTTCATTTTCGTTTTTTCGTAAATACTCTTTTAAAAAGCGGAAACGATCCTGCCCTTTAATAACAGAAAATGAAAGATTCTCACGCTCAAATCCGGTAATAATCGAATTTTCTTGTTTAATTTCTAGCGAATGGCAAATGTCTTCACGAACCATTGGCGTGGCAGTTGCGGTTAAAGCCATCACCGTCGGTTTCTGCGGCAAGCTTGTGATTAATTTTTGAATATGGCGGTAGCTTGGGCGGAAATCGTGTCCCCACTGGGAAATACAGTGCGCTTCGTCTACTGCGACGAGAGGGATATCCATTTTTTTTAGGTCCTCAATAAAGCCTTGCGATTCCAAGCGTTCAGGGGCAATATAAAGGAGCTTGTACTTCCCTTGGATTGCTTGCTGAATCCGCTCATCGGCTTCCTTGAAACTTAATGAGCTATTAATAAAGGCCGCTGGAATCCCCGCTTGTACGAGTGTATCGACCTGGTCTTTCATTAACGAAATCAGCGGGGAAATAACAATCGTCGTGCCATTAAGGGCAAGTGCCGGAATTTGATAACAAATTGACTTACCTCCCCCTGTCGGCATGACGCAAATGGTATTTTCTCCTGTAAAAACTGATTGGATGGCTTGTTCCTGCCCATGACGAAAAGATGAATACCCAAAATAGGTTTGCAATAACTGCTGTGCTTTCTCAAGCAATGAACCTCTCTCCTAACTGCGCTAGTTTTCCTTCCGAACAAATCGACTATTTCTATTATAACGTTTTTAAATGCTGAGCAAGGTATGAAGAGCATTTTTCCGCTAACAATTTTTACCGATAAAGAGCAAAGGAATTCCATTTTCATGAACTACGGATAAAGTGATTTGTATTTTATTCCCATTGAATAAACAACATCAATGTTGTATTATACTATATACAAGCTGCATTGTTCGTATCGATAATAAAGTTTTAACCTTTAAGCTGTAACAGGGAGTTTTAAATTGAAACAAGAATGACAAGCCTTCGTCTATACGACAGGGAGGACATGCAGGGCGGTTTCTGCGAACACCCACTTTGAGGAGTGGTGGTTTAAAACTTTCTTATATTACTACGGCAATTGCGGCTCCTTAACATGACTTTTCTTACCCGTTTCTTCCGTGGAAACGGGTTTTATTTTTTTGATCTTTTCAACTTTGTATTTAATTCGCGCTTAGGAAGCTCTCTTTCCACAGATTTTACGGGGAGACTTTCTCCAGTAACTCCTTTTGCTT
>JAKACS010000639.1 GCA_021821235.1 Bacillota bacterium | reverse complement strand
ATAAAAAAATTCGGACGCTGCGTTTTGCCAATATCGTGGTAATAACAGCCCACTCTAGCAAGCAACCCATTTGCCCCAATCGCTTCACAAGCAGATTCAGCTAAATTGGCTACCATCACACTGTGGTGATATGTTCCAGGAGCCTCTGTCAAGATTTTTTTCAATAACGGGTGATTCGGATTGGAAAGCTCGATCAATTTTATTGTCGAGAGAATGCCAAAGCTTCCTTCCAGAAACGGAAGCAACCCGATTGCCAGCACAGCGGAGCCAATACCGGAAACCAATGCGGTGACAAAGTATAAAGCATAGCTGGTTGTGGATGTTTGTCCATTTGCTAAAAATAACAATGAGCCAATGGTTGCCAAATTAACAAGTGAAGCCAAAAGACCCGCTTGCAAAATTTTTGAACGCTGGCTGTTCTGGCTTAAAAAAAGAATGGCTGCCAATGCACTAAAAAGGATGTAAATTCCTTCTGAAAAATTAAGGGCGCTCGAAACCCCTTCGTTAAATAGGACGCTGCCGCAGACAGCTAAAAGGATCGATGAAAGAATCGCCAGTTTTTCTTCTACTAAAATTTTCAGAAGAATGCCGATAACCGCTGCGGGAAATATGTAGCCGATTCCGGCAAAATCAAAAATTTGCAGCTTGCTGATAATTTTCATCAATAAAATTCCAAAACTGAAGATCATCCCAAATAACAACAAGGAGGTTCGCCATTTTTCCGGCTGGGTTTTCAATTGATAAAAGTAGGAATAGACAGATGCTAAAATCAAAATAACAAAGATAGCTAACCCAACGAATGGCTTAATGGTGCTGTTGTTGTCAAGAAGCCCGACAAGCTTTAGCTGTCGGAAAATTTCCCGGTCAATCAGCTTCCCTTCTTCGACAATGATTTGCCCTTGCAGTATTTTAACAGGCTCAACACTATCAATCGCTTTTTGCCGAAGCTCTTCTGTCGCGGTTGGGTCGTAAAATTCATTTTGCACAACAGCATATCTGCCCAATTCAATCGCAGCACTTTTTAAGCTGTCGGAGAGCGCCGAATATTTTAGTTCTTCCTCGACCCTTTTTTTAGCATTTTCGACCTCATCCGCAGGAATTCTTTTTGTCATGACGTTATTGATCGCTGTTACCGTTAAATCTTTGGCTATTGACAAATCATCATCACTTGCTTTAGCAAGAGCGGTAAAGACCTGGTCTGATAAATCTTTTGTTACCGTTGATGTTAATTTTTCCTTCAGCAAATCGATTTTTTCCGGTACGGAAGGTTCGGCTACTTTGCCATTCGCCGGTGTTTGCTTCTTCTCGTTTAGCTTTATTTCATCATTTAACTCCAGAGCCGATTCGAAAATAGAGGTAATCAGATCGACTCGGTTTTGCGTATATTCTTTCTTGACAATATAAACATCCTGAACTTGGTCCTGTGCTTCTCTCCGCTTTTTTTCCGTGCTTTGCTGGTCTTCTACGGTACTTGGCGAACGAATCGTCCTATCGGCAACGGTAAACAAGCTTAAATCAAGCTTCTCCGGTTTGACATTATTATACATGGCTGCATAAAGAACGATCCCAATTAATACGAAAAAAAGCACCCGAAAAAAAGCAAGATCCAATGTGTTTCGTATCGCGACTAAATACTGCTGAAGTCTTTCCAAAAAGATCTCCCCCAATAAATACCTTTAAACCGATTGGCTCTTTTAAGCGGCGAAAGTCAATGTTTGACAAAAAGAGCGTCGCAGCTTCTTATGTAAAATCATAACAGTTTTTTATCAGGTGTTACAAGTAAGAAAAGACCGTTCTCGTTTGAACGGTCTTTTCCAGTACGTGCAGTATTGATCAGGCTGCTGCATTTATTTCCAGTCAATCTTATGCAGTAGGTTCTTTTCTTTTTTCATACGCCTGAATGATCCGGGCGACAAGCGGATGGCGGACAACATCGCTCTGCTCTAGAAAAATAAATGAGATTCCCTTTGTCTCTTTTAATATTTCTTCCGCAACAATCAAACCGGACTTAACCCCTTTTGGTAAGTCCACCTGTGTTTGATCACCGGTAATCACCATTTTCGAACCGAAACCTAACCGGGTTAAAAACATTTTCATTTGGGCATGAGTTGTGTTCTGGGCTTCATCTAAAATCACAAAAGCATCATCCAATGTACGGCCGCGCATATAGGCAAGCGGTGCGATTTCGATTGTTCCCCGCTCAATCAATCGCTGCGTATGTTCAGCCCCGAGAACATCGTGAAGTGCGTCATAAAGCGGACGCAAATATGGATCCACCTTTTCCTTTAAATCTCCCGGAAGGAATCCAAGACTTTCTCCTGCCTCGACTGCCGGTCTTGTCAAAATGATCTTATTGACTTGACCATTTTTTAAAGCATTGATTGCCATAATGACGGCAAGATACGTTTTCCCGGTACCAGCGGGACCAATTCCGAAAACTAAATCGTTTTTCTTAATCGCATCAATGTATTGTCTTTGACCGAGCGTTTTAATGCGAATTGATTTTCCTTTCACATTCTTGGCAATTTCGACATCGTATAAATTCTCAAAATAATCCAATGTTCCCTTTTGCGCCATTTGAATCGCGTAAACAACATCCCGCTGGCCGATGCTGATGCCTTTTTTAATAACAAACATCAATCGCTCCAAAATTTGGCTGGCAAGAAGAATTTGATCCTCATCACCTGTAATGCTGACGGATTCCCCCCTTGTAATGATCGCCACGCCAAGCTCCGCCTCAATCATTTTTAAGTTAGCATCGGCATTTCCAAATAAAGAAATGGCTTCAGCTGGGTTTTCAAGCTGCAAATTAATTGTTTTTACTTGTTGTGTCATTCTTGTCTCCTTGAATAATCGGTTGAGGTTGTGCAATATTTTCATAAACCTTAAAAAAAACGTCTAAATTTACTTTACCATTGACAATTGCCTTATGTAAAATTTTTGTCTCTTTAATGATAGCATCTTTATATAAATGACTTTTT
>JAKACS010000638.1 GCA_021821235.1 Bacillota bacterium | reverse complement strand
CTTTTATATTGTTCTCCAGATGTTTCAAGGCTATTTGAAAAAAAAGCAGCAAAAGAATTCCCAAACACAAAAATGAATTATGGAGAAGCTACCTCTGAAATTGCTGCCGATCATGAGTTTTCAATGGCACAGCTTGTCCTAGCTTGGATTTTACGGCAAAAAGGCGTATCAAGTGCCATTGTCGGTAACAACTTGAAGAAAATGTAAAAGCTTCCAGAGTCAAACTAAGTGAAGAAACAGTAGAAAGAATTGAAGCGATCTTAGCGTAAACAGAAGAAGCCTGCCATATGGCAGGCTTTTTTCCTCATTTCAACTCCATTAGCGGATCGCTGTGTTTTGTTTTGGTTCGCGCTTGCGGTATACGACGTAGCTCCTTGTTAAGTAACGAAGCGGCATGCTAAAGACGTGAACCAGCCGGGTAAATGGCCATACGGCAAAAATCCCCATTGCCGCTACCATATGAATTTTAAACCAAAGCGGAACATCTGCTAATAAGCTAGCGTCTGCTCGGAAACTAAGAATACCGCGCAGCCATGGACCAATCGTTGTCCGATAATCAAATCCCTTTGGATCAATGTTCAATAATGTTGCCGATAACCCTGACAATGCCACAATTGTTAGAAGCAAGACTGCAACGTAATCACCTTTTGTACTCGTTGCAATAATCCGACGAACCGTAATGCGGCGATAGCTTAAAATAATCAAACCAGCAACCGCAGCGAGTCCGGCTGGAATCCCGCCAATTAATGCTACAACATGATACGCTTCTTCACTGATCCCGAGCGATTCATACACCGCAATTGGAACAAGCAGACCGGCAACATGGCCGAAGAACACAAAAATAATCCCAAAATGGAATAAATTCGAGCCGAGGCGCAGCATTCTTTTTTCTAATAATTCACTCGACTTTGATGTCCAGCCAAGTTGATCATGATTGTAACGATAAATATGACCAAAAATAAAGATTGTAAGGGCAATATACGGTAATATTACCCAAATAAATTGATTGACCATTCCTCTTCACCCCTTCGCTTTGTTTTGGTAATTCCCGTTTCGTTCAACGCTCCTACAATAGCGTCAAGAACATGGCGGTACAGGTTGTTTTGTTCAGTTAAGCGATTGCGTATTTCAATTACATTCTCATAATACCGTTCGAATACCGGTTTGATGGTTTCACCATCCACTTGCCCGGCAAACTCGAGCATCAATGGCAAGTAATCAGGCAGCTCCCGATCTGAAGCTTCAAAACCACACAGCTTGTAGTAGTTTTTCAAATACAGAAGGTCGACCCCGCGCTCCCTTTGCTCCCCAGATGTCATGTACGTGACATACAAATTGGTTTTCTTGCCAAAGTCAAACGTATAAATATACGTATGACTGAGCTCATCAAGCGAAAGCCCTTTTGCAGCTTCGACAAACTGTTCAATTTCCTGTTTAACCTTTCCCGCAGGCAATTTCACCATCTCTTCATCGAATTCGGACAATGCTTCTTGAAATTCTTTATCGGGATACGTTAAAAGATACGAACAAAATTGAAAAACACTCTGGATTTCCTTATAATGCATTATGGTTTCACCTTCTTTTTCGAGGGGAAATAGATATTTCCCCTCTTCGTCATGATAATGTGCCGCACGCGCCTGGTCCGCCAGCAAACGCCAAACCGCAAGCCCCCTGCTCATCATAGAGATCTGCAACTTCCTCGCGATGGGACGGCGGAATGACAAACCGATCATCATACTTGGCAATCGCAAGCAGGCGGTACATATCTTTGATATCTTGTTCACTTAAGCCAAGATCCTCAGCAATTTTGCCATTTGGCTGTTTGTTTGTTTGTACGCTGCGCATATAGCTTCTCATTACGGCCATTTTTTTCAGCGTTGTCCGGATATGGGTTTCATCTCCGGCTGTTAAAAGATTTGCCAAGTACTCAATCGGAATCCGCATTTCATCAATTGCTGGGAAAATGTCTTCAGCGTTTGATGAAGAACCAACACCTTCAAACATATTCATAATTGGGCTAAGCGGCGGAATGTACCAAACCATTGGCAATGTCCGATATTCAGGATGCAAAGGAAGCGCGATTTTCCATTCTTTGATCATGCGGTAGATGGGTGATTTTTGCGCTGCCTCAATCCAATCCATTGGAATCCCTTCTTCACGTGCCTTTGCTACTACTTCCGGATCGTTTGGATCAAGGAAAATTTCCAATTGTGCATGATAAAGATCCTTCTCATCTGCCATCGCTGCTTCCTGTACTTTGTCGGCATCATACAGCATCACGCCAAGATAACGTATCCGACCCACACATGTTTCCGAACAGATGGTCGGAAGCCCAGCTTCAATCCGCGGGAAGCAAAGCGTGCATTTTTCCGCTTTGTTTGTTTGCCAGTTAAAATAAACTTTTTTGTACGGACAGGAAGACACACAATGCCGCCAAGCACGGCATGCGTTTTGGTCAACGAGGACAATTCCATCTTCCTCTCGTTTGTACATCGCCCCGGACGGACAGGCACTGACACACGATGGATTGATGCAATGTTCGCAAATTCGCGGCAGATACATCATGAAGACATCTTCAAATTCCGTGCGGATTTGGTTCTCCATATTTACCACGTTCGGATCTTGTAATCCCGTCACATGAGCGCCGGCCAAATCATCTTCCCAGTTCGGTCCCCAGAGAATATCCATATAATCCCCTGTCAGTGCCGATTTTGGACGGGCAACTGGCTGGGTTTTCCGCTGCGGACTATTTGTCAAATTTTCATAATCGTAATTCCATGGTTCATAATAATCATCAATTGTCGGCAAATTCGGGTTGTAAAACAAGTTAAGCAGCCGGTTTGTTTTCGATCCGGATTTTAACTGCAGCTTGCCATTTTTCACTTCCCAACCGCCCTTGTATTTTTCCTGATCTTCCCAGCGCTTTGGATATCCAAGCCCCGGTTTCGTTTCAACATTGTTAAAATACATATATTCGGCACCTGGACGAT
>JAKACS010000637.1 GCA_021821235.1 Bacillota bacterium | reverse complement strand
AATTCCTGAAAGGCAAATTTCAATAACGCCTGCGACCATGCCTGAAAGGAAAACTTTTTCTCTCCTTTGATAAAATCATAAAGGCTCCCTTTTTGGCTTTCAGGTAGAAAACCACCATATTTGCTCGCGATATCTTCCCAGTATTTTTTTAAATCCGTTAAATTCATCGTTTTCAGCTGGTTATCGACCAATTTCGTCGGCGAAAGAGGGGTTGAAGCATTTTGTGTGTCTTCGGAAGCTTGGACAATTGGATTAAATAGAAAAAGCAGCATTAGAACAATCATTGGAATAAACCACAGCCTCTGCCTCATTCTGGCGTTTCACCTCGTTTGAACTTAATTAGCTGGGAATCAGTTTCATAATCGTTTCAATTAAGACAGTTAAAATTGGAATCGCCATTGCAAGAATAATAATTTTCCCCGCGAGTTCTATTTTGGAGGCAATCGCTCCTTGCCCGGCATCTTTTGTGATTTGCGAAGCGAATTCTGCAATATAGGCAATCCCAATGATTTTTAAAATGGTTTCAACATATACCATGTTTACCTTGGCGTCTGCCGCAAGCTTCTCAAGCATATTGATAATCTCCGAGATTTTATCAACGAGAAACAGAAAAATGACACAGCCAACAAATACAATTAACAAGAAAGCGAAATTCGGTTTTTGTTCTTTGAGAATGAGGGCAAGGAAAGTGGCAATAAGGGCCAATCCGACTATTTTAATGATTTCAATCGCCGAGCTCCCCTTTCTATTGGAATAAAAAAACGGATTTTATTTTTTGAAAAAGATCATCAACAATGGTAGCAACTTGAAACAAAATATAAATGAAGCCGAACAAAGTCACCCACTGGGCATACTCTTTTTTACCTACTTGATCAAGAACCGTATGCAAAAAGGCAACGACAATCCCTACTCCGGCAATTTTAAAGATAATATCGACATCCAAACCCATTGCTTTTCCCCCTAAAATAAAATAATCACCAATAGCAAGCCTGCCAAAAGACCAAGACTTTTTACCATCTTTTCATACTTTGCCTGCTTTTCACGGGCATCCGCTTCTTCCCTCTCCAGATGGGTAAGGGTTAGGATGATTTGTTTTTGTTGGGAAAAGCGATCATGGCGTCCCAGCGTTTCTCCAAATTGCTTCATAATTTCAAATTCTCCTTGTTTTAAGGCTGTTAGCTTCCACACATCTTTTAAGCTTGCTTCCCAGGCTTCTTTCACCGTTGTTTCCGTGTCAGTCAAGTTTTTCGAAAACGTCTCAAAAAGGTTTGACAGAGGTTTTGGCAGTTGCTCCGCCAACCTTCTGGCAGCTTCATGGAGCGGTGTATGTCCATACATTATTTCCGCCTCAAGCGATTGCAAGGCCGACTTTAATAGGCGCAGCTGTTTGGGACGATCGCTAAACCGCCTTGACGCTTCAAACCCTGTCCATGTCGTTGCCGCCAGGATAAATGCTGCGCCCAACAGCTTCAGCATTTAAATCACGCTCCTTTTCGGGTACAACTCTTTGCCGTGATGATCCAAAATGTCGGCAATCGTTCCTGGGCCTTTTTTGCGCGTCAAGACAACGAAGCGCTGGAAAATCTCTTGATCTAGGATTTCCTTTAAGGATGGACGCTTACGGACATCGTTAAGGCTATTTCCATGAATCGTGATAATTAATTTAATTCCTGCATGCACCGCCTCCAAGATTGCCTCCGTATCCTCTTTGCGACCAATTTCGTCTACAATCAGCACATCTGGACTCATTGAACGAATCATCATCATCATTCCTTCTGCCTTTGGGCAGGCATCCAATACATCGATTCGGTAACCAAAGGTCAATTGGGGAACGCCATTTACACATCCGGCAATTTCAGATCGTTCGTCAACGATTCCAACCTTAAGGGCAGGTATGCTGTTTTTTTCCTCTCCCATCGAAAGGCTTCTGGCAATATCTCGTAATAGGGTTGTTTTTCCTGTTTGCGGCGGACCAATGATCATCGTATGCATCAAGCTCCCTTTTACAAGAAAGGGAAGGATGCCATCTGCAATGCCGATCTTTTCCCTTGCAATTCGGATATTAAAAGAAGAAATATCACGAATTGCCTTTACACATCCATTTTCCAAAATCACTTTTCCAGCAAGACCAATTCGGTGGCCGCCAGAAACGGTAATGTAACCCCGTTTTAGCTCCTCTTCAAGCGTGTAAATGGAAAAATGGCTGATTTTGTTCATTAAATGAAAGGCATCTTCAGGTTGAATCACATATGATAAATATCTAGGCTTACCATTAACAGCAATTTCAATCGGCCGATTCATACGGATGCGTATTTCTTCTATTTCATCTTGTAAAAAAGGAGGAATTTGCTTTATTTGTTCGGCAATGGTTTTAGGTAAAATAGACAGAATGGATTCCAAATGAGCGCCTCCTCTGTTGCTTGTCTCATTAGTTAAAATGTATGCTCGCTGCTTGACAATATGACTTTTAAAGAGAAGGAACTAGTTTAGAACCCCATTCTTTTTTAATAAAGGGGAGATCGTGATGTTTCAGGCGTATTCTTTCAGAGGTAAAAAGGATGTTCCGGAGGCTTTTTTACTTGTGGTGGCAGGCGAAGCAGAAGTGGCTGTAGCTCCCGATCTGGCCTCAGTTCATTTGGGTGTGATTTCGGAAGGGAAGACAGTGCTGCAAATACAGCAAGAAAATGCCACTGTGACAGCAAAGGTGATTCAATCGCTAACCAAATTAGGGGTCTCAAAAAATCAGCTGCAAACTTTTGACTACCGAATTGACTCTGAGTACGATTTCGAAAATGGTAAACAAATCTTTCGCGGATACAAAGTAACGCATCTTTTGCAAATCAAAATTGACGATTTGAACAGCATTGGGGAGATAATTGATACAGCCGTTCAACATGGGGCAAACTATGTAGCAAATGTTCAATTTATGTCTAAACATAATGAGTCCATCTATCAACAAGCACTGACAGCTGCGGTAAAAAACGCTGTGAATAAAGCCC
>JAKACS010000010.1 GCA_021821235.1 Bacillota bacterium | reverse complement strand
GGCGGAGCTTCAATTGCTGCTGCTGTTTCAGTCACTGCTCGTACATTTTCTACAGGCATCTTTTTAACCATCACAATAATAACAATAAAAAATAGTAGTGAGAAAAATAAAACTAGTCCTAGTTCCCAATTTAAATCTTTTACTACAGTGTCAAAAACGAGCAAACTGTTCGGTAAAAAAAATAAGACAGAAACCGCAAAAAATAATCGATTTTTCAACTTCATTTAATCCTTTCCTTTCCATCTATTTCAAAAAGACTGTCCATCACTGTCGTAATTCTGCTGTCCCTCCTTAGGGAAAAACACAAAAATA
This sequence comes from Bacillota bacterium, assembly GCA_021821235.1. Next base: position 14,820 of record JAKACS010000010.1, on the reverse strand, counting down.
AAGCCCCTACAACAGTTTGTAAGGGATGTATGAGAACCGCTGCTGCAACTGGCTGACATGATCGATAAGTATAACCGATTTTAGTCCCTTTAGTTTTGTGTCACTTTGTTTCCAAAGTTTTACCCCTGTATTCATTTACTTTTTTTATCGTCAAAAGGTCAGAAAGGATAAATAGTTCTTTTGACCCAATCATCCGTTTAGAACAAAAAGAAACTGAGGCACATTTTTCCGCCTCAGTTTGATTCGATTGCAAATGCTACTGCTCGTTCTGTTCTTCAAAACATTGTTTCACCCGTCTGATTTGCCCAATATGACCTTCTACATGCTCAATGGCATGTTCTAAAATTTCTTTGAAAGTGAGTGGGCCAGCAACATTATGGGTTCCTATCCGTAAATAATCTTGTTCTGTTAACTGCTGCAGAATCGGCAGAAAGCTTTCGCGCATCGATTTAAACAGCTGAAGATACAATTGATGATCGATTTGTTGAGAGTGCAGGCGATCCGTCCACAAATCCTGATCAAAGGCAGTCAGAATCGGATTTTCCTCTGCCAAAACAGCTTTCATCCGATGAATATGTACCAGCTCTGCATCTGAAACATGAATAATAATTTCCCTGATGCTCCAGCTAGTTTCGGATGGTTTAAACAATAGCAGTTCTTCTGAAAGGCCATCCACTTCTTTTAAAAGCTTGGAATACCCTTGTTTGTATTGTTCAATTAACTGTTCCATTATAAATCACTCCCCTTTGCTAATGATTATAGCAGACTTGGAATCACAGCTTGTCCATTTAGCTACTATTTTTTTAAGACGATCTGCCGTTCTTTTCTGAAATACAGTGGGAAGTTGTCTGCTAAATGAGGAAAAACAGATTGTTCAGATAGTAGTATTCACAGGGGTAAGTTCTCTAATTTTAAATTCTAATTTAATAATAGTTTCAGGAGGCTAAAACAAACGATCCTAATCAAGGGGGGTATTCTCTTTAACATATCTATATGGCATAAAAAACAAAGGACATCATCAACGCTCCAAAAATCCGATTAACGATTTCAAAGCTGAAGATGACCTCTAATCTGAGCCAGCTCTCTTTCATTTTTCACTGTCTTCTCCCAAGTATGGTCTTGATCCAATTTCATGAAAGTTAGCATTTTCTGCATTTCTGAAAATTGTTTTTCACTTTCACTACGCGAAATGAATTGTTCATTTTTTACCTCTTGCAGATCCGATTTTATTTCTTGTAGGTCAATCTTCGTTTCTTGCTGATCTTTCTTCATATCTTGGAATTCAGCCTTCATATCCTGCAATTCACTTTTCATTTCTTGCTGTTGACGATTCAGATTTCCTACCATTGTTATTAACGTGGTTAACATTTCTTCCATTCTGTCGAGCCTTTTTTCGAGCATGTCCATTCACCTCCTTCTCTTAACATTATACTATATATTCTTTCTGATAGAATACAATCTGCATAACTCATTAAAAATTGTGATATTTACCAAATTTGCTTGATACCCTTTCAAACCTGCATACGTCAACATATCCATCGTTGAACTATAAAAAAAATCGCCTTTTTCACATCAAATGCTTAAACGTAGCATTTCTGAATATGGCATTTTTAAAAGATGTGTTTGTTAGCGATGTCTTGTTAAATATTATAATGTATCCATACCATTGGACACTAAAAACGAAAAAATATGATAAAGGTAATGGTATGAGCAAAAAACGAAGAACCTACAAACCTGGAGAAAAAGCGAATATCGTTTTAGAGCTAGTAAGGGGAGAAAGTACAGTTAATGAAATTGCCCAAAAGTATGGTGTAAGTCCTCAGTTAATTAGCAGGTGGCGGATAGAGTTTTTGGAAAATATGCCAGCAGTCTTTGACAAAAAAGTTTCGGAATCAGAAAAACTCAAACAAGAATATGAAGCTGAAAAGGAGGAACATATCAGTCAAATTGGCCAACTTACGGTTGAGTTGAACTGGCTCAAAAAAAAAACAACAACAGGTCTCAGATTGGAGGAAAAAAAGAAACTAATTGAGTTTGAAGATAGCGAATTATCCATCAAACGTCAATGTGAATTGCTAGATTTGTCAAGGTCAACAACTTATTATCCCATCCAAAATAAGCAACCAACCCAGGAGGAAATCGACATCAAAAATGCCATGAGAAGGAGTTTATCTTAAATATCTGGATTTTGTGTCTTGACAGAGGGATAAATTACACACCGGAGCGGTGTATTGCATCTATACGTATTCAGCATTTACAATATTTCAATATAACCTTCTGTTCCATTGACAAGAATCCGTTGCCTGTCTTTTATTAGTTTGGTGGCATTTTCCACTCCGACAACTGCTGGTAATCCATATTCACGTGCGATTACTGCTCCATGAGTCATGAGTCCACCCACCTCGGTGACGAGGCCTTTTATGGATACAAACAATGGTGTCCAGCTGGGGTCAGTAAAGGTAGTGACTAATATATCTCCATCTTCTAAATCTGCTTCTTCTAAGTTTAAGATAACACGAGCGCGCCCCTCAATAATTCCTGAAGAAACAGTGAGACCTGCAATTGCTTCGGCTGAGAGATTTTTTCGTTTATACTCACCAACAATGATTTCACCATCAGATGTTATTACACGCGGGGGAGTCAATTTTTCATATAATTTGTAATCATCTTTTCTCTTATTTGCGGGTCAAATAAAATCCGCTTTAATTCCTGAATGTCTTCTAGAATAAATTCAAACAAATCTGATCCTGATTTAGTTTTAATGTTTTGTTTTAACTCTTCAATGGATGTTTGGCTGCGCTTTATGAAATCAGAAACAATGGATGGATTATTTTCGAAGTTTGCCTGCACACCTGTATTGCCTCTTACGGGACTTGATGCTTTATGGTTATTAGGTAATAATTTTATAAAATCTCCCCGCTCAATAATTTTCATGAGTGCATCCTTTAGGAGCGGATCGTGTTGTCCCATTCCATTTAATAACATGTTTCTACTAGCAGGTGAAGCAAGTTGTTGTGTGACATCAACAAACAGCCTTCCACCAGCTTTACGCATTGGCGCATTAGTCGTTAACAAGAAAAAAGACAATCCCAATGGTTTTATTGCGTCTGTCATCATTTGCTGATGACAGACAGATATATAGACGTGGTTTTCTTGGTCGTTCGCTTCAGGGATGGGGAAAAGCGTCGTGATTGGTCGGCTCTGGACAATATAAAATGTATTATCAACCAAACACCATTCGATATCTTGTGGGTTACCAAAATAAGCTTCAATTTGTCTTCCAATGCGTGACAGTTGTAATATTTGCTGGTCAGTCAGTGTTTGTGTCTTTTGCCGCTCAGGAACAATCGATTGCGTCTCTGTTCCGCCGCCTTCAAGGGCAGTTACAGCCAATTTTTTGGCAGCAATTTTTTTATCGACGATTTCATCTTCCTGAACCTTATAATGATCGGCCGATACCAAGCCAGAGACTAGCGCTTCTCCGAGTCCAAAACTGGCATCAATGGATAGTACCCTTCGATTGGAAGTAAGCGGATCAGCTGTAAATAAAATCCCTGAAGCCTGTGGGAAAACCATCTTTTGAACGACAACGGATAAATAAACTTGTCTGTGGCTAACTTTAACCCTTTTCCGCCAACGAGCATAAGTTGTGTCTTTCCTATATCCTGTAAACCGAGAACCAACGAACTCATTCGCATCTCTCCTAACCATTAATGTTCTATTGATTTTAGCAGTAGTTAATGAGAATAAATAGTCTATAATGACCATTTTTTGTATGCTATAATTAAATTAGGAAGAGTTGTATTTTCAAAAAATAGCTAGACCTTCGCACGAATCTGGTTACAGTCTCGTTCACGGTCCATGTCCTTCTCCCCTTAAATAATAGTAACTTTTGATAAATCTACCACCCATAAACCTTTAAGTGCGGCATAGGTCAGCTTATCCATCGTGGCGCCGTCAAAGCAGACTGTTTTGAAGGCACGGTAAGATTTGTTTGTCACGGAACGAGGTAGACGGAATGACACGTTCTTGAGTGTCGCTCCCCGAAACGAAACGTCGTTCAGTTCAGACCGATCAAACTTGACACCGATGAAGGTTTGCCCGTCAAAACACCCCCCTCGAAAATCACAATATTTGAAATCAACGCCGTTAAAGATACAGTTTTCAAAAGTTGCATCTCTAAGATCGGAAGCGGTCATCTCGACATCGGTCATTGTTACATCCCTGAATTTTACTCTATTTAGCCCTGACTTACGGAAGTTTGTGCGCACAAGAATGGATTTGTTGAAACTTGAATTCGTAAGATCGAGGGTGGTGAAGGTGCAGTCTGCCAGATTTGCGTTGTCAAAGTTAGCATCACGCACATCACTTGACTTAAATAAGCTGCCAGTCAAATCTGCGTCCGAAAAATTAGAACCGCGTAATGCGCTCGCCACAAATTTTCCTTTATGTGCGGTAACACCCACGAAGTCACTATTTGTTAAGTTGCTCGCGCTCAAGTTTGTTAGCACCTGACGCTCCAGTGAACGGGAGAGATTAGCCACCTCCAGTACCGTTTGTTCGATGTCGCCGATGCTTTCAATGGTCATCTCAAAAGCAGTCTCATCGTCCTTTCCCTCAGCTTTAAGTTCACGGAACCGCTCCTGCAAATCGGAGAGCAGATCAGCCTTTAGTTCATCAACGCTTTTTACACCATCGTAAGGCGCAAAAACGCCATTTAAATAGTTAGTTAATTTTTCATTCATAATATCAAATCTCCTTATAATAAATTTTCGAGTACACGCTTTGCATACTCCCAATTGCTCTTGTTGTGGGCATAAGTAGCCTTTCCTTTCTCGGTAATCCTAAAATATTTACGCCGTCCGCCCTGAGATTCATTGCCCCAATACCATTCAATATCACCGTCTGCCTCAAGCCGTCGGACACTGGAGTACATTGTGGCTTCTTTTAACTCATATTGGCCTCCAGAGCGTTCGGCAATCAGTTTCACAATTTCATATCCATAACGATCAGCTTCGGTCAAAAGCCGTAAAATCATCGTATCAGTATGACCACGAAGCAGGTCGGATGTGATTTTGTTCTTCGTCATATCATCACCTCCATATCAGTATTATATAACATATTACTATTACTGTCTAGGTAGTGTTTTAATTATAATACATTGATTAAAAAAGTTATTATAAGCGAGTGTAGGCTAAATCTACTTTTGGTACCCATTCTTCAATGGACAGTTATGAGAAAGCAAAGAGACAATAACCATAACAACTAACATTGTACAGTTGTTATAAGATTATTTAGACATAAAAAGACCCATATCCTTTAACCGGACAGGCCATTAAGCAAGGAAACCTCCCCTGTATATTACATCTTGCAATTTCGCAAATATAAAAATAGGCGTACTGGTTCCACCAGAGTAAAATGTGGTAGATTTGTTGAAGAAGGATATTTTCCTGTTTTAAGCGAATTAGAATTTCAAATAAACCTTTCCCGAATGCAGGTATTGAAAATAACAGGAGCATAGGGGGTATGAAATATGAAGATCAATAGAATAGATCATGTGAGTATAAATGTAAATGATCTTTCAGAGGCCAAAGCGTTTTTTCTTGATTTAGGACTTGAAGTGCAAGCGGAATGGGAATTGGCTGGAGAACAGTTGGACAGAATAGTTGGGCTTAATGATGTTAAAACAGCATGTGTAGGATTGGGGATGCCAGATGGTCAAGTATGGATAGAGCTTGTCAAATTTTATTCGCCGTCAGATGAAAAAGTTATTCAGCAACCTTTAGCAAATACGCTGGGTATCCGACATATTTGCTTTGCTGTTGAAGATATTGAAGCTATTGTTGCAAAATTAAAAAAGAGGGGTACGAAAATCTTTAGTGAGATACAGCAATATGAAGAAAGTTATAAGTTATGCTACGTTCGTGGTCCAGAGGGTATTATCTTAGAGTTGGCGGAGAAAATCTGTAAATAACAGAACAAAATAGGGTACAGAATCGCAATGGTTCTCGTACCCTATTTTTTATTCCTGTTATGCGGAACACAGCGAATATTCCCAATGGAAACAGCGTAACGGTAAATCTACTTCAGCGACTCCACTAGCTCGCTCAAACGGTCCCAAGTTTCGGTGATTCCCTGTAACATGCCCATGTCCATGACCGTCTTGAGAGCATCTTCGGAAACATATTCAGCACGGTTAATCAGCTTTGTCTTTCCACCCAAATCGATGAATTCCAATGTGATTTCGGTCGATGGCATGGAATCATTTAAATTGCCTTCGGCATCCGAAAAGTAATCGGTGTAGATGATCTTCTCCGGTTCGATCATCTCCTTATAAACCCCTTTGCCCCATGATTCCATACCAAAAAAATCCCCCTGATTCTGATCTACACACTTCATACAGTAGTGCCAAACGCCTCCCGGTCGGAAATCAATGGTGCAGACCGGAATCTCCCAGCCCCTCGGCCCCCACCAACGTTTCAGATGCTCCGGCTCTTTAAACATCTTGAATACAAGATCACGAGGCGCATCGAAAATACGCTCCAGTACCAGTACCCGATTGTTCTCTACTCTTGACACCATTTCCTTGTTTGACATTGTCATTCCTCCTTAATTGTGAAATGATCTTATGATTCTTCCTTGCTCTGCAATTCCTTCAAATAATCATCTAGATTGTCGAATCTTTCTTGCATTACGCTTTTGAAAGATTGTATCCAAGAATCCAGCGCTTGGAAGGGTTCGGGACGGAGCTGGTAGATGCGGCGGTTAGCTTCAGCCTGCACTTCCACAATCCCATTGTCGCTTAGCACTTTTAGATGCTTTGAAGTTTGAGGCTGCCTTAATCCCAGCTGGTCGGCGATTTCCCCCACTGTCAGAGGGCCGCCACGTTAGAGTTCGACAATACTCATACGATTTGGTTCAGACAAAGCGTTCAGCGTCGTCATGTTCACGCCCGGAATCTTCCTTGACATATTGCTCACCTCGTCAAGTGATGGCTTCCGATAAAATCACATCAATATCATCACTAGTCTTTTTCGTTCTGTTGAGTTGAGAATCCTATTCTTTCCCACAAATTCCGTATAAAAAAATATGGAGCATTTCATTAATTAAATTCATGTTTTCTGTTTGCTGAATCAAATCATAAAGCTCATTGGAATATTTCATACTGAAATTAATGAAAACAAAAAGACCTTCGTTTGAAATCTTATCTGAAATTTCCCCATTTTTTCTCCCTTCCTCAATTAATTGAAGGAAGGCCGGGAGGATCCTCTCATTGTACTCTTTTTCCATAAATTGAGCGATTTCTTGATCTTCTTTAACAAACTGCATTAAAAAAGGGGTTAAAGAGCTTAGAGAAGATTCTCTTTCTTGTAAGATGATGGATTCAATTTTTTCTTTAAAAGTATAATCCCCATTCATATTTTCTAAAAAATCATTAAATGAGTCTTCAATATATTTCTTTACGGCCTCACGTAACAAAGCTTCTTTACTTCCAAAATAATTATAAATGGTAACCTGAGAGACATTAGCATTTTTGGCAATATCGGCTATTTTAATTTTGCTAGAATCCCATGTTTTGAGCATTTCTAATGTTGTTTGGATAATTTTTTCTTTTATTTGGAAGGCCCGTCTTTCAAATCCATTCATTTTCATCATCCTACACGAAATTTATTAATAATGAAATTATAACACAAAGATATTTCATAATTATATTGACAATAGTTATGCCCAAACGTAATATAAATTATGAAATAATTCGTAAAAAATATTTCATAATTTAGGGAGGTGGAAAAATGCTTGAGGTTCAAAATTTAACAAAAAAATTTAAAAATGGTAAAGGGATTTTTGATGTTACTTTTTCAATAAAGAAGGGGGAAGTCTTTGGCTTTCTGGGACCTAATGGTGCTGGAAAATCCACAACTATTCGCCATATCATGGGGTTTATGAAGCCTGATAATGGATTTGTCAAAATAGATGGATTAGATACATGGAAAGAACAAGGAGAAGCACAAAAATATATTGGTTATCTGCCGGGTGAAATTGCTTTTATTGAAGGAATGACTGGAAAAAGTTTTTTGGACTTTATGACAGAAATGCAAGGAGTAAAAAGTTACGCAAAACGAAATGAATTAATCGAACGATTTCAATTTGATGTCAACACCCCCATTCGAAAGATGTCAAAAGGAATGAAACAAAAGGTAGGAATCGTGGCAGCCTTTATGCATGACCCTGAAGTCATCATTTTAGATGAGCCAACATCTGGTTTGGATCCGTTAATGCAAAAGGTATTTATTGAACTTGTCCTCGAAGAAAAGGCAAAAGGAAAAACGTTTTTAATGTCCTCGCATAGTTTCCCTGAAATTGAAAGGACATGTGACCGGGCGGCCATTATTAAGGATGGAGTGGTAATTGCGGTAAAGGATATACACGAGCTGCAATCCATGCAGAGAAAGCTCTTTGAAGTGACCTTTCAAAACCAATCCGATGTGATAGAGTTCTTGAAGTCTAATCTGCAAATTGAGTCTTGTGAAGGAAATCGAGTGAAGGTATCGATCCAAGGGAACTATGATGCTTTAATAGAAGAAACCGCAAAATATCATGTACGGAACATTGACATCTTTACGCAGAACTTAGAGGATATCTTTATGAATTATTATGATAGGATGGGGGCTTCAAAATGAATTTCTCACTCTATAAACAGATGATGAAAGTGAATATAAAAGGAGTTTTGAATTACGCCATTGGTGCTGCTTTTTATATTATGATCGTCGTTTGGATCTATCCAAGTATGGAAAAAACGGCCCAGCCTTTAAACGATATGTTAAAAGTATTGCCTGCTGGAATGACAAAGGCTTTTAATTTGCAAAATGGTTTTGGGAGCTTCGAATCGTTTATGTCGGGTGAATTTTATGGGGTATTATTCACTTTAATTGTTTCCATTTATTGCGTCACGGTACCTATACAATTAATGGCGAAATTAGTGGACCAAGGATCGATGGCTTATTTATTGTCAACTCCAACGACAAGAGGAAAGGTTGCCTTTACACAAGCAAGTGTTTTTATAACTGGCTTATTCTTAATTTCGGCTATTACAACAATTTTTGGTATTATTGGAGTTCGTATTTTTATAGATGACACCAATTCTTTTCATGCAGAGCGATTTATTCAGTTGAATGTAGCAGCTTTTGCCCTGTTCTTTGCATTGGGAGGTATTTCATTTTTGGTTTCGTCCTTGTCTAATGACGAAAAGAAGGGTCTTGGGATTTCAGGAATGATTATTTTTGGTTTCTTTAGCTTGGATATCATTAGAAAAATCAGTGACAAAGTAGATTGGTTAAAAAATTTTACTATTTTTACATTATATCAACCTGCTGAAGTTGTAATTGGTAAAGGAGATCTCACACAAGACTGGGTTATTCTATTTGCCATTGGCCTCGTTGCATTTATCGTAAGTATTTTGGCATTTAGAAAGAGAGATTTGCCATTATAATGTGAAAAAGTCAGACAACAAGGCTACTTTTTAGAAAAAAGGCCTTGTTTTTTTATTTAATTTTGTTAAATTTATCCATTTATTTCTACTTCAGGAATTCGATTTCCGTGGGAGCTTCGGGTGCATCTTTGTGTTCGAACCTGTTGAATCTACCTTTAACAGCATTCCCCACAGTATGAATTAAATACCACGTTCTCCTTTAATTATTGAAATTTCATCCACCACTTGACAACTATATCCGCCTGATTTTCGAGGTGATTCACTCATATTTGCCGCAGCTTTTTGGAAAGACGAGTCGTTTAACACATGATCTACTGTTTCACGAAGTTGATCCGCAGTCAAGTTTTGCATCTCTAATGTAATGCCGGCTCCTATCCTCGCAACTTGCTTAGCTATAATTGGTTGATCAGCACTTTGCGAGATGATTACAATTAACGGTACCCCGTAAAAAAGAGCTTCATGCGTACTGTTCATACCGCCATACTTGCTAAAAAGTCTTGTGTATTTCAACAACTCAGTTTGTGGAACATTATTCTCAACAATGAAGTTGTCAGGAATCTCTCCCAAATCGGATATTTTAGCTTTTTCCCCAATTGACATGACCACGATATGATTTGCATTGTTCTCAAATGCCTTAATACAAAGCTTATAAAAATCAATGGCTTGGTTGAAAACAGTTCCAAGCGAAATGTATAATATGTTCTTTCCCTTGATTGAAGAAAGGTCGAGGCTTTCCTGTATCGGACGAAAAGAAATGGAGGTACCTACAAATTTGTATGTTTGGTCAAATGCTTCTCCAAGCGGTTGAAACTCCCTAGTGGTGTAAACGATAGTCAGCGGTGCAGGGTTACTAAAAACTTCATAATGAGAATGGATTTCAACATTATACTTTTCTTTTATTTTTTTTTAAGTTATGAAAATCATCATTTGTTTTTTTACAATTTCTGTTGGTATATTTTTGTAAAGCTGGTCCAGTATATTATCAAACGATATTTCCGTCTGTGCAAAAGAAGTGCAAGAATTAATTGTTGGGAATTTCAGGATTTGTGCAAGTAAACGTCCACAACCAAACATGGAATCGTGGATGATATAATCAAAATGCTCTCCTTTGATTTGCTCCAAAATACTAGGTATTATGACATCTGCAGTAAGTGCTATTCTAAAAGTAATTGAGTGGTATGCTTCTTTATAAGGGCACCTCTTCTGTAGTTTGTTTGTTCGCAAACTTCATTCTACAAGAAGGGTGTCCTTTTTGGTATCTTTTTGTTGGATTTTATTGGTTAATCAAAACTCATGTAAAGCCCTATCAAATAAAAATCTTTTTCTATTGTTGTTCCGGTTTATTTTGAAAAATTATAACAGCTAGCCAATCTTCTCCCCATTGTCCCTTTCGTTCTGGACAAACAAAATGCCGAGTTCGTGGTGATCGCCTTCGTAAAGCGACCGCTGGACAAAGCGGACTTCTCCGTTTGTATCGATCACTTCCAGCTTACAATGGGCACGATTTTTTTGCAAAGCTTCATAAAATCCAAACGGATCACGAACAGCCATCCCATTCACTTTTGTAATGAATTCGCCAACCTGCAATGCCATTTTGTCTGCCGGAGAACCGGGAATAATCCCTAAAATCATCAGCCCGTTATTTCTTTTTGAAAAATAAAACGGCAGACTTTCGTCCTGAATACGCTGGATCAGCGTTAACAGTTCGCGGCCGATAATGGCTAAAGCGACTGCAGCAATGGATGCAAGCGGAATCCAGTAGCCTCCTGCTGCAACTAGGGTAGTGAACAATCCAAGAGCAATGATACGTTTACCAAGCATATTTACGGCCTCTTTTGGCAGCATGCCTTGAATTTGCTGGTGGAAGCCGACGGCAAATGGCACTAGGAGAAGGCTGTACCTCTCCGCACCCACATGAAAAATCGGCCACCACGAAAAGGGCAAGTGAAGAGCATCACCGGGCACAAGCATGAAAATCGGCAAAAGCCAAAGGCGCTTTACTTCATGAACGCCGACCCGCTGGCCACGCTTGCTCAAAATTAGTTTCGGCGATGTGCCATAACTGCCATTTTTCAAAATCAACACGCCTTCAGCAATAAGCATGAAGGCCAGCAAAACAGCCACAGAAGGGTAAATTTTATCATTGAGTGCTTGAAAATCATGCTGAAATAACGGTACTGGCCAATTGTTCCGGGCTGCGGCGACAAGGGTAAAAAATGCAGCCCCCACCGTATAGGCAGGCCCGATCAGCCGCACATTCAGGGTTAAGCTCCACAATAAGGTAAAGGCGGCAATGAGAAGGACGGCGGCAAACGGAACAGGAATCCCGACTGCAATGACAATTATCGACACAATCAGTCCGATTAATAATCCGAGCGGAATCAATTGTCGCAATTCAAAATAAGCATTGAATGCACGGACATGAAAGTTCTTCCGCTCCCGCTTCACCCTGCTGACACCCAACATGGCGGCTAAGAAAAATAAGTAATAAAAAACAGGATGAAGAAAGAACTTACCAATTCCTTTTAACACCTCAATGATCCAAGTTTGCACCAATTCTCGCCCCCAACCCTTCACTTCATCTCTTTTCTTTCTATTTTATCAAATAGCCGCCATAAAACCTATTACTAGTTTTTTGAAAAATAGAAACGATGGATGAATCGTTAAAAACATTTTTTATTCCGCCCAATCACAGGATAATTCCGCCTAACCAATCGATTTTTCCGCCGAGCCCGATTGTTATTCCGCCTAACCGCAAAAATGGACAGGAAATTTCCCTGTCCATCAACTAACTTATTGATTATTGGCCACGAGCTGCAATGCTGTGCGTAGCTGCAAATCATTTGTTTCTTTCTTCATCGCATTCATTGCGGATTCTTCTAGGAATGCTGCCGTTTTGGCATCAATCTTTCCTGTAACATCAAGATTCTTTTCCTGTTGGAAGGCCTTTACAGCACTGACCGTTTCCAAGCTGAAATAGCCATCTGTTCTTCCAGGAACATAGCCGAGCCCCTTTAAAATTTCCTGAACGTTTTTCACCTGCTCATTGTTCATATCCTTCTCAAGCGGCTTATCCACTTGCAATGGGTGTGTTTGGAAAATGACTGGCTGTTTTACAGGAACATCCGGCTGAATTCCTTTTTTATGGATCCAATTGCCATTCGGTGTAAGCCATTTAAACAATGTCAGTTTAATATTGCTGCCATCCCCCATCGGAACCGCTTGCTGAACCGTCCCCTTGCCAAACGTTTTTTCTCCGACAAGCGGATAGCCTTCCGCTTCCTGCAACGCCCCTGCCAAAATTTCCGAAGCGGAGGCACTTCCTTTATCAACAAGAACCGCAACCGGATACTCTTTTTTCTTTGCTAACGTTGAATAAACACCCTGTTTTTCACCATTTCGATTTTCAATCTGAATCAGCGGTTTGTCCTTTGTAACAAACTCGCTTGAAATCTCTTCAACACTTGGAAGCAGGCCGCCCGGATTGCCGCGGACATCAATAACCAGACCTTTAATGTTTTCATCTTCCAGCGCTTTCAATTGCTTTTTAAAATCGGCTGCCGTTTTCTCTGCAAAGGAGGTTAGCTCAATATAGCCAATTTTTTTGCCATTTTGTTTTTTGACATTTGAATGAACCGTTTCTAACGGAATTTCACCTCGTTTAACCGCTATCGTCATCGGGTCTTTTAATCCCTTTCTTGCTATTTCCAGTTTGACAGTCGTCCCTTTTTTTCCGCGGATTTTCAAAGTGGCTTTGCTAAGATCCAAACCCGCAACGCTTTCTCCATTCACCTTTAAAATTTGGTCATTTGCTTTCAACCCTGCTTTTTCCGCAGGCGAATTTTTAAATGGTGAAACGATAACAATTTTTCCATCAACCATTCCCACCTCTGCACCGATTCCTTCAAACGAAGATTCAAGCATCTGGGTGAATTGCTTCGCCGTATCCTTGTCCATATAAACAGAATAAGGATCCTTCAATACTGCAAGCATCCCTTGTACCGCACCTTCCACCAACTTTTGGCGATCCACTTTTTCAACATACCGGCTTGAAATTAAATCATAGGCCTGGTTGACTTTTTCTAACGCAATTGAATCGGTCTGCGGCAAGTTAGCAGTGCCCGAGTTTGATGTTTGAAGCTTTTCCAGTGCGGTGCCTCCCCTGCTGTTAAGCAGCTGCATTCCGGCATAGGTGCCGCCTGCACCTGTCAGCAGCGATCCCGTCATTAAAAGGGCTATCCATTTCCGATTCATCCCCATCCTCCTCAGTTTCCACATGTAGGTGCCGAACACCGGCAAAACAGACTTTACTGCGGTATCTTTTGCATTTGCCAATCCGCAATTCTTATTACGAAACGAGCTTGTCTATTAACATATATGTGAAGGGTAGACGGGTTATGAAATTGATTGCAAAAAAAAAAAGAGAAGAAGCGATCACCTCTTCCTTTTTTTTCTATTTTTAAATTGGAACAATTCCCATTGGATTGACTGCACTATGGTATGCCCATGGGCCTCTGTACAGCTCAAAGTGCAAGTGCTGGCCAAATGATTCACCAGTGTTACCCATAATGCCAATCTGCTGTCCTTTCTTGACTGTTTGCCCGGCACTAACCAGTCTACTATCCATATGTGCATAAACAGTTGTATAAACTTGTCCATTTATTGAATGGGCAATGTAAACAACGTTCCCGTAACTTCTCGAGTAATGAGAGGTAACAACCACGCCATCAGCAGCAGCCACAATCGGCACATTCGGTCCTCGTTGAGCAATATCGACACCATAATGGAACTCACCACCACGTGCACCATATGGTGAAGTAATTACGCCTGGAGCCGGTCTTGTGAATGCTCCTCCCGAAACAGCCGGTGCTGCAGCCGCAGCAGAAGTGCTGCTTCCGCCAGAAGTACTTTTTGCAGCTGCGGCGGCAGCTTGGCGTGCCTGTTCTGCCTTGCGTGCTTCCTCCGCCTGGCGATCCTGCTCGTCTTTAATTGCCTTTTGGATCGCTGAATTTTGGGCGGCAAGAACTTGAGCCTGCTCCTGCATGCTCATTTTTTCCTCAATCACTTGTTTTTCCTGAACTTTCAATGATGCCATTAGCTTGTCCTTTTCAGCTCGTTGGGCATTCAATTGATTATTCATTGCTTGTAAATCGTTCAGTAGTTTTTGCAGGCTGGCAAGGTCGTTTTTCACTTGCGTTTGTTTCTGCTCAAGTTCCTGCTTATCTGCCTCTGCTTGTTTTAAAATATCCTGATCGGCCTGCATGATGGTTGCAACTGCACTGGCGCGATCCACAAAATCGCTAAAACTGGTAGAACCCATTAATACATCA
>JAKACS010000636.1 GCA_021821235.1 Bacillota bacterium | reverse complement strand
CCTGTTGTCGTTCGTGAACTATCGGAACAGCAAATGATGGAACTGGCAGTTCTGGAAAATCTGCAGAGAGAAGACTTAACCCCAATTGAAGAAGCTCTTGCTTACCAAACACTAATGGAAAAATTGGCTTTAACCCAAGAAGAGGTTGCAAAGCGGCTGGGAAAAAGCAGGCCACATATCGCCAATCTTATCCGCTTATTGTCACTACCGCCAAAAATGCAGCAGCTGATTACAGAAGGAAAAATTTCCATGGGACATGGACGTGCCTTACTTGGGCTAAGGAAAAAAGAAACCATTTCTGCAGTCGTTGAAAAAGTTATCAAAGAAAATTTAAATGTCCGGCAGCTTGAAAAACTCATCCAGCAATTAAATGAAAATGTTTCACGTGAAACAAAAAAAACTGCTAGGAAAAAAGATGTTTTTCTGCAAGAACGAGAACAAACGCTTCGAGAACGGTTTGGAACAACGGTTAACATCAAGCGATCAAAAAATAAGGGGAAAATAGAAATTGAATTTTTCTCTACTGAAGATTTGGAGCGAATATTGGAATTGCTTGATCGGGAATCTTCACTGTGAACCATCAACCGGATGGTTTTTTTTTAGCATCGCGGCTTTGCTGTTATTGGTTGTTGGTTATTTATCCAACCTATTGTTGCAAAAAACAGGCAGCCTGTTATTGAAAATCCTATTTTGGAGTTAGGTGGAATGAAATGTTTTTGCTGGGTACACTTGTAAATGGATTGTTAATCATTATCGGAACGTTGCTAGGGAGGCTGCTGCAGCGGATTCCGGAAGCAATGAAAACAACCGTCATGTATGGGATTAGTTTAGCGGTTATGGTTCTTGGACTACAAATGGGTCTAAAAAGCGAAAACTTTTTGATTGTCATTTTAAGCTTAGTGATCGGTGCTGTTTTTGGTGAACTTTTCCAATTGGAAGAAAAATTAAATCAGCTTGGAAGATGGCTGGAGAAAAGGCTCGGATCAAATGAAAAAGGAAGCATTTCGGAAGGCTTTGTTACAGCAACATTAATCTTTGTCATCGGTGCAATGGCGATTATTGGTGCGCTTGATAGCGGAATTCGCGGCAATCACGCGGTCTTGTATACAAAATCAATCATTGATGGATTTACTGCCCTTATTTTATCGACAACTCTTGGAATTGGCGTGTTGTTTTCAGCAGTACCGGTTGTTCTTTACGAGGGTGGAATTGCTTTGTTTGCAACACAGATTGACCGCTTTGTGCCCAAGGAATTAATGAATCAATTTATTGTTGAAATGACGGCTGTTGGAGGAGTTATGATTTTTGCCATTGGCCTCAATATGGCTGGCATCACAAAAATAAAAGTAGCTAACTTCCTTCCAGCAATTGTTATCGTCGCCCTCATCATTACCATTTTGTACAAGTACAACCAATATGCTTAAAAAAGCAAGACGAAAAAGGAAAATCAGCCCCCGTTTAACCGCCCAAACCAAAAAGAACCGGGCGTTTTATGCCCGGCTTTTCTTATTGTTCGGCTGCTTCGGTTTTTCCTGTTTTCCAAGAATATCCAGGCCAATTTGGCTGCTGCGGATAGCTTAGATTTGCCTTATAAATCCCGTTTGCAATCGTTTTGGCCATTTTTAAAACCAAATTGAGACGGGTATTTTGCAAAACAAAAAACTCCATAAAACCGCTGACATTGACGATTCCCGTTACATGTATATGACCGACAGCGGGCAAATCCTTGTTAACGCCAGCTCCGGGCTTTACCGAACCCTCACCGACTTCGATCATCCCGACGCTTTTAAATCTCCCTAAACAAGCATCAATCCCGATAATAAACGGATGGAAATGTCGTTCTTTAATCCATTTTAATTGATCATGTAAATTGACAGCATGGATGGGATCATCAAGCGTTCCGTATACAAAAAAAGAGGGCAATTTCTTTTCTTCTAAAAAAGTGCCGACAAGTGGCCCTAATGAATCGCCTGTAGATCGGTCTGTACCAATGCAAACAAAGACAATCGGGCGGCTCGTGGCAGCGGGAAAAAGCGAGAGTAATTCAATAGCAAGTTGATCAGCTGCGTTGCTCTCTTCATGGCTGATTCGCTCACACACCCTCCTGTCAAAAAGTTTTGATTTCAGATCCATTAAGCCCACTCCTTCGCTTTATTATTTACAGTATACGGAGATTTGCGGATATCTATACATTCCTGTAATAAAAATGAATGAAACCATTTTTTAAGAAAAAGATTGTCAGACTACAATGTTGCCATAAAAATTTGCTAAAATAGAGTTGACCGTTCATATGGTATCTTTCTAAATGAGAAGGTGGTAAAATGTTTCCTACTGAAAAAGTTATTCAAGGGTTCGTGAATAAATTCCAAAATGAAGAGACATGGGTTGCAATTGGCACGGGAATGCTAAAAATTATTGCTATCTTGGTGATTGCAAAAGTTCTCATTCGCATTGGGAAATTAACCATTCACAATATGGTGAAAATCAGGACACGGACATCTCTTTCACCGTTTGTTTCCCTCAGAATTTCGGAACGCAGAGAAGCAACATTGCTAAAATTGATTGATAATATTTTGTCATATGTTGTTTATTTTATTGCGTTTATGATGATTCTTTCTCTTTTTAACATCAATGTAAGTGCATTGCTGGCAGGTGCGGGAATTGTAGGTCTGGCAGTCGGCTTTGGAGCGCAAAGTTTAGTGAAAGATATTTTATCGGGGTTTTTTATTATTTTTGAAGATCAGTTTTCTGTCGGCGATCAAATTCGTGTCGGCCAATTTGAAGGAAGTGTTGAAGCTATTGGTTTGAGAACAACAAAAATCAAAAATTGGACGGGTGAAGTGCATATTTTGCCAAATGGAAGCATTAATCAAGTAACCAATTTTTCATTAAACAATAGTGTTGCCGTTGTCGATGTTGGCATTGCATATGAAGAAGATATTGAAAAAGCAGAAAAGGTGATTGATGAGCTGTTGGAGAAATTACCGGAACAATATGAACAGCTTGTGAA
>JAKACS010000635.1 GCA_021821235.1 Bacillota bacterium | reverse complement strand
GGGGTGTAGGATATAGAGTAAAACGATAAAATTTTGAGTTTTTTGAGCGCATGAATGGCT
The DNA here is from genome assembly GCA_021821235.1 of Bacillota bacterium. The sequence continues at coordinate 2,951 of JAKACS010000635.1, read as the reverse complement.
ATGCGCTTTTTTTTATGGGAATCAGCATTTAATAATTATGTAAGAAATTCATAAGGGTGTTGTTAGAATGTCTGTTTAAAATGAACTTGTTGATAATGAATATGGGAGGAATTCATATACTTGATGTATTTTACCGCAAACGAGGCTGGCAGGTTGGGTAGATGCTTATCACCCAGTTTTTGTCTCCAACTACTTTCTGTAAAAAGTACATTTTTGGTAAAGGGTTCTAAAAAATAAGTATGACAGCCAATGAAAAATCACAATATGTGAAGAGCAAAGGAAACAAGGTTCTAACTTTGGGTATGAATGAATAGCAGAACAGGGATTCCAAGAAACAGCCGGGAGGAGCACATAAGGTCAACCCTATTAAAGAATATCCATATTTTATTTATTAAGGAGGTTAATACAGCTAGTGTGATAAGACTTAAAAATGCAATGTATTTAGAAATAACAGGAAATGATAAAGAATAATTCAATCAAAATGAGATAAATTTGAAATGAGGGAAATGAAATGAAAGATAAGATTACTTTTTTCTTTATGGCAGCCTATTTATGGATAACATTGATAATTTTGGGTGCTTTCATTCTTGAAGTGTTTATGGTGTACCCAAATATATTTTATGATATACCAAGCTCATTGCAAACTTCAATGGTCTTTATGGTAGTGGCAAGTCCACATACTTTTTTTCCTCCGCTTGGTTTTCTAAGCTGGGTAACTGGTCTAGGAGCTTTTATATTAGGTTGGCGAGTAAAGTCTGTACGTTATTGGATATTAGGAAGTATTGTAATGATGATCTTTTTGGGGTTGGTATCCATGATTTTTGAATGGCCTAGCCCAAGTTTCGCCAAAATTGCTTAGAAATCCCGCCGCGACGGGATTTCTACTTTTATTTTGGTCACTACAACCTTTTTCCGACAATTCTGTGATCCCTTTTCAACGGATCTTTCACTCCTAGTTTTTTGTAAACTTCATTATGGGTGGTTTCCGGATTCCCGGAAACTCTTATGTGATGAATTTGTTCCTCTTCATCGGTTAGTATTATGGTAGATCTTTGGTGAGTGGAGAGCTGTTCTTTGATGGTAGACCAGCCTCGATGATCCCCGGTTTCTCGTAGTTGGTGTTCAATACTAATTAACAAATGATATGCGAGAACACCAGTGAATAAGTGACCTCTTGTTCGGTCAGCCAGTTGATGATAAACAGGCCGCATTCCCAAATCTGATTTTAAGGATCGGAATGCATCCTCGATATTAGTTAATGTTGTATATAGCCTCCAAATTTCCTTAGCGGATAAGGATTCATCACTGGTTTCAATGACATAACACCCTGTCAAAACAGAACGCTTTTGCCGCGTTTCTTTCTTCTTAAAAGAAATATTTGTCACCCTTTTTTCGTCTTCATCTAAGTTCAATTCGATATCGTAATACCCCGCAATGGACGGATAACGTTCACGTAGTCTGCCCACTCGTATCCCGACTTTTTCAACTAGCTGGACATTGCCTTTTACTACGGAAGTGCCCAATCGATTCAAGTCATCTAGAAAACGTTGTTCCTTCAAAGCATCCATGGCCATTTCTTTTTTCTCGCGGCCTTCACTAAGACAAAGAACACGACTACCTGCCTCTATCGGAATCTTTTTCACATAAACAGATTCTTGCATTTCTTGCGTTTCCTTTTTTATTTGGGGTGATATGCATTCGAATGTTTTTTTCGCATCCTTGAATTCCTCCACGTATTCTTTTTCGACTGCCCTTCGTTCCACCACAATGTACGGAAATTTCATTTCCTTAATCAGTACCATATTCTCTTTAGTGGCTATGCCGCGATCCATCGCAATCATGGGGCGGGTTTCCACGAACTCAAATGAGGCATCCTGTTCTAGGCGTTCGAGGATGTCCCGAAGGGTTTCCGGTTCGGATTTATTTCCTTCATAGATTTGGCTGAAGATTGGAAATCCAGCCTCATCAACCACCAAAGCAAGCGTTACGAGTGGACAGTCTGTACGTTTTTCTTTGGATTTCCCTCTATGTGCTAGGTCATTTTTCAAAGCGCTGCCTTCAAAATATGTATTGGTCAAATCGTACAAAAAAATCTGATTTGGGCGTGAAAATAAATTGGCTTCCTTAGTGCGAAGACCACGTTCAATTTCCGATTTATTGGCAAGCAATAAATCGGAAATTTCATAAATTGCATCCTTACCGATTTCAGTAAGATCAGCTGGGAGCATCTCCACAAGTGCCGTTCGCTCTCGTAGCCAACGCCAAGATGCAAGGTCACTAGACGGCGACACAAGTCGTCCGACGACAACGGCTTCAGCCAATGCTTGTTCCACCTGTGAAAATCCACACTCACCTAGTAATTGATTAAATTCCAACTGTTCCCAAGCAGCATGTCCCACCAATTCCGGACCAAGTGAACGAGATTGCCCAACGGCTACTGAATTCAAATCGACAGACGTAAGGAAAGCGTTAGTATGACGCTCTTTTTTGGCTTCCGTTTTTTTCTGGTTGAATGAATAATTGCCCATAGCTATTTCGGCGGCTTCAGCAATTTGTTTTTCCTCTTCAAATAGGGTAACCTGTCCTGCCAAACGCCCCTCCAAGGCTGCGGCAAGTTTTTTCCACTCGGATTTTGGAAGAGTGAGCGTTCCCAACTGCATGACTACCCGTTGGCGCGGTCCCATTTCTGCTCGGTAGGATTCAACCAATACATGCTTTTTATATGATTTGTTTGTTGCTTTATTTTTGGTAACCGTTTCCCTGATAAACATAATTTTATTATAACGGCTGACAACAACCAAATCAAGTATTTTTAATATTTATATTATTTTAGGTCACTACATTTACGTTTCAAAGAGCAAAATGTTGATATATCAATGTTTTTAAAAGCAAAAAAGCAGTTTTTGAGGTGATTATCTCAAAAACTGCCGAAACTTGGGCTAGAAACGAAA
>JAKACS010000634.1 GCA_021821235.1 Bacillota bacterium | reverse complement strand
GCAACGGCTACAAAAGTGAATAAGAATACACCGGATTCTATTAATGAAGCAATCCAACGGAAAATTGCGGACAATATCCGCCTTTTTAAAGAAAAGGATAAAGCGGAAATCAAAAAGCGGCTTGAAGAATTGGATTTTGAATGGGATACAGAACGGGTGCTTGAGACCAATTTGGCGATCATTACCTTACTTTCTTCTATTTACGGGTTGACAAAAAATCGAGCATGGATGCTTATATCCGGTACTGCAAGTGTATTTATGATCCAGCATGCCTTACAAGGCTGGTGTCCCCCATTGTCGCTAATCAGAAAGCTCGGTATTCGGACAGCAGAGGAAATTGACCAAGAAAAAGACGCCTTAAACCACCTTCTTTCGGCAAAATAACCTTGTTATCGTTTTCGGCGGAACGCCTTGATTTGATAAAGGGAGAACGCCAAACAGAGGGTTAAAAGTGAAAAAAAGAGCGCCACAGTGGCGAATGCAAACACATAGGCATTGTACACAGCCATTTTTCCAATCACTTGTTCACTCGGAATTTTAAAAAATTTTGCAACCACATTAAACAAAAACAAGAGAAAAAAAATCGTCGCCAAGCCGTTCGCTGAATTGCGCATATCTTCCCTGCTCAAAGCAATATGGGAAGATATGCTGATGGCTACAAGTAAAAAAATCCAAAACGCTGGCCGAATAATATTCTCCATTGTAAAAAAACTTTTGCCAATGACTAAAGCCGCTCCTGTCATGATGGTCCATCCATTGAAGCTCAAGTTTCTCGTTAGTAGAAGCTGTTGAACGTCAGTCTGGAAAGCCGTGAACGATTGTGGCACCAAGTAATACATCCCTAAAAGCAATGCCGCAATTCCGCTAAAAAGCGGACCCACCCCGATAAAAAAATTCCCTACCCGCTGGTAAAGACTGTTGCGGTTGTATTCATGCTCGACGTAGCCAAGCACCCCATCCGGACTGTTCAATTGCAGCAGCTTCACCCTTGTTACCCGGTGCCCCCAGAGAAAACACATCAAAAAATGCCCTAACTCATGAACCGGAGTCCCGAGCCACGCCGTCAGCATAACACCCTTTCGTCCGAAGGCGCGAACAAGCAGCAAATTGGACAACCTCTCAAGATAGCCCAAAAGCAGGCCGCTCGCAATCAGCACACCAAGCAAGTAAAACAATTGAACGAAACTCATCCAAACAATTTGAAAAATTGATACCGCACCATTCATTTTGATTCCCTCACTCATTAGCCAAACCGGTAAATTAAAAACCGTTCATATGGATCATGTTCCACTAAATTTTGCAAACCCACTTCCAGCTTCAATTCAAATGGGGAGTATTTTTCTAAAAAATAAACATAATCATCTGCTGGATAGTATAAAATCAATTCCATTTCCCGCGGCGATTTTTCAAACGAAAGCAACAAATTGTTGACGACTGTACGAAAAATTTCAACGGAAAAAGGATTAAAAAAATAAAAGCGATTGTCCCGGGGATCAACTGGATACTCTTCTGCTTTACCATAAAAAAATTCAATCTTCCTCGTCTTTTTACAGTACCGTTTCAAATTATCAAGTGCCTTTTGGCAAAGCATTTCATTCATTTCCACGCCGACAGCCGAGGCACCTGAAACATAATGAAAAAAGAAATTAAGCCGCCCTTTTCCGGAACCAAAATCGACGATACGGTCGCTGTCTCTTAACTCATAATTTTCCATCAATTCCTCAAGGGCACTATACGGAGTCGGCTCGTAGCGGTGGTAGTGAAGAGAGGGATGGAAACCTTGCTGCTCCTCTCTCGTCTTGATGTTTAACAATTTTTCATAAAAATATTCCTTCATATGCATTCCCGTTCCAATCTGTCTAAACCTTGTTTTCCGATAGCATCTCTGCTTTCATGTCGATTCGTTCGCTGACAAAGGTCGAACCAAGTATCAAAACCCCGCCAAACATTTGCAGTGGGCTCATGCTTTCTCCAAGAAAAACAGCCGCAATTAGTACTGCTGAGATTGGATCGATATAGCTGAGCACCGCAATCGTCTGCCCCTTTAATTCCTTTAGTGAAGTAAAATAGAAAAAGTACGCAACACCTGTATGAACGATTCCAAGCATAAGGATAAACGTAAGCGATTGGGCGGTTATGCCGGATAAATCCAAATGATCCTTGAAAAAAGTGTACGGCAGCAACACAAGTGCGGCCACCATTAATTGAATCAGAGTCGTCTCAAATCCAGAAAGATTTTTAATAAATTTATTCATTAAAATGGCGCTGGCATACAGGGCCGCCGCCAATAGGCCGTAAAGAATCCCGATCGCATGGTTGTAGGTTCCTCCGGCCGCTCCGCTATTGTTTAGGTTTACAACAAAAAACAAACCGATCATCGCGGTAATAATGCTGCCAACTTTAACGGGTGTCAGTTTTTCTTTTAACACAAACGGCGCTAAAATCATGACAAACACCGGGGCAAAATAATAGCTTAGCGTTGCATTGGAAACGGTTGTATATTTATAGGCTTGAAACAGAAAAATCCAGTTAAAGCCAATCGCCGCTCCTGAAAGCACGAGCAGCAGCCCATTTTTCTTCAACGATTCCCAGGATGTCTTCTTCTGCTTCAGGAAGACGCTGACGATCAACAGGAACAAACTGCCGATCATCCCTCTCAAAAAAGCAATTCCGCTAGAAGGCAAATCGACATTTTTCACAAACACGCCGATGCTGCCAAAAATCAGCATCGCTGTAACGAGCTTCAGCTTTCCTTTCACTTCTCCCCTCTCCCCTCAAAATTCCTTTTTTTATTTGTATTATACATGATCTTGTGTCAATTTGAATTTGTCAGAAATGATCAATTGAAAAAGCAGGTTTTTCGCATGAAAAAATAGAAGTAATAATAGGACACTTTATGCATTTAAGGGGGAAGTACATATGCGGAACAAAGAAATGCTGCTGATACCTGGACCGACGCCTGTTGTCGATTCGATTTACGATGCGCTTGCATCTGAAACACGGAGCCATACCGATCCACG
>JAKACS010000633.1 GCA_021821235.1 Bacillota bacterium | reverse complement strand
CCAGGAAGAGAGGAATCAGCACTTTTTACTTGAAGAGAATTTGGCTATCGAAATCAACCCGCTGAACATGGAGAAAAGTCTCCTGTTATTTCTCGAGGATCAAGAAGTAAAACAAAAATTTAAGGAAAGGCTCTCATCATACACACGCAAGCTGGAAAACATATACTTTGTATTAAAAATTTTTTTGGACAAAGAGTTTTCTGAATAAAGCTTCAGCGCCTAGCCCCTCGAGGTTTTAAGCTTATCGGGGCTGAGCAAGGCTCTTTCGCCTTTTGTTCTTATTGAACTAAGGAGATAATCCATTCCTTTAGATCTTGAATCCGCAAATACTTTGGAGCTAAATCTGTTCCTGTTACGATCATCGGTATCAATGAGTCTTGTTTATGAAGCCCCCGTGGCTGGCACCCCTCACATGAGTAGGTGATCCTTCTCCGATTAATTCTTAACCTGGCTTAGCCGTTATTACAAGGTAATCTCCCTCATGAGAAAAAAATGAACTGTACAATCTCGCTAATCCGTCAGGAAAGTTTCCAAAGCGGATATTTTTATCTGTAATATGTAAATCCAATATTTCACATGATCCCTCTATACCCCATGATTGCCCATATTCATCAACAAATTCTCCCTCGTGATAAAAATTCAGTTTTCCATCCTTTTCGCCTGAAATTACATGAATTTTTTCCCCTTCTTTCCATGCGATCAGATCGATTCTCCTCTCTTTCTGAAGAGTTTTTGCTATTTATCCGAGAGGTAAACGTACAGGATGAAGTGAATAAATAAATGCCATCCGTTCATTAAAAATTGGTTATTAAATTGGATAAAAAATAGTGAACCCGCCAATTTTTACGATTTTGTTAATCCTCTCTGCTCTGTTTGCTTCCATTCCGGTTATCCCTTTTACTTTGTTCGTCGGATTAATGGGAGCCGAATATGGGATATTCAGGGAATTGTTTATTAACTGGTTTGACGGGTCACAGCTGCTGTTATTTATTTTTTCTTGGCCCGATATTTCTTAGGAACTTTTTTACAAAATATATGACACGATTTAAAGGGGTTCAAAAATTTAAAACCATGCTTGAAAAAAATGCATTTATTGCTATTTTTGTCGCCCGGATGATTGCCATTATTCCTCCTCCAGTGATTAATATTTATTCATGAGTTACGAACATTCCGTTTATCACTTTCTTTACGGCAACTTCACTCGGAAAATTACCTCCTATGTTTATTATGGCATACAGCGGAGAGCAATTTTTTTATCAAGGTATTATCTTTTTTGGGGGATATTTTTTTATCTCATCTTCCTATTCTTCATCCTTTTATTCTACAAAATATGGTTTGCGCGAACTTCCAAATAATTTAGTAACATGATTGAACTGGATCAAAACATTCAATTTTACAATTAGCGAAAATAACCTACTCGACAATGCGAGCAGGTCCGTATCTTTACTTTTTCATAAAAATCTACTATATATATGTCACTATTCAGCTTTACGCTTGAACTGTCTCGTTTACAACATCAACTTCAAAGCCTAAATCTTTTAGCAATTGATGATCTGCGGTACTTTCTTGGCCTACTGTTGTTAAGTAGTCGCCGACAAAAATAGAATTTGCGGGATATAAGCCAAGTGGCTGCAGGCTTCGTAAGTTGACTTCACGTCCACCCGAAATGCGGATTTCTTTCGTCGGGTTCACATAGCGTATTAAAGCTAACACTTTCAAACAATATCTTGGGTTTAACTCATTTGTTCCTTCAAGCGGAGTTCCTTCGATTGCATGAAGGAAATTAACCGGAATAGAATCAGTTTCAATTGCTTTTAAACTAAATGCAATATCGACAACATCATGTTTCGTTTCTTTCATCCCAACGATGACACCGGAGCATGGTGAAATCCCTGTTTCTTTTACAAGCTCAACTACATTCACTCGGTCTTGATAAGTATGGGATGTTGTAATGGAGTTATGGTGGTTTTCTGAGGTGTTGAGATTATGATTGTATCGATCAACGCCAGCGGCTTTTAGCATTGCGGCCTGTTCCGGTTTTAGAATGCCAAGGCAGGCGCAAATCTTAAGATCATATTGTTCTTTTATTTCCTTTACGGCTGAAACAACTTGATCAATTTCACAATCACTTGGACCGCGGCCGCTGGCCACAATGCAATATGTTCCCACATTTAGCTGGTAAGCATTTTCCGCCCCTTTTACAATCGTCGTTTTATCGACCATTGGATACTTTTGAATCGAAGCTTTTGAAATGCTAGATTGGGAACAATAACCGCAATTTTCTGAACATAAACCCGATTTAGCATTGAAAATCATGTTTAGCTTTACCTTGTTGCCGAAATAATGATGACGTAAAAGGTAAGCGCCCTGCAGCAACTCCAATAATTCAAAATCGGAGGAATTTAAAATGGACAAAGCATCCTCATTTGAAATCTCATGCCCACTCAGTACTTGCAAAGCTAATTCTTTCCATCTGTTCATCACACACCCCCATTGGAAATTATCCGGCATTATTTATATTTTTAAATTGACTTCTTGATAAAACCGTCCGTTCCAAACGTTGACCAAGGATCCCAGCAAATATTGCTAGAATTACATCTTTTGGCAGCGGGACGACCATCCACAGCCAAGCCATTTTATACGAAAATCCTTCTGGAGCAGCTGCCCAAATTTTATAAGCCGCATACATCCAATTCGTTCCAAACACATAATTGATCATCAAACCGATTAATGAAGCAAAAACATAAATACTTGTGGTTTTCTTCGATTTTTCGATTATGTAACCAATCAGCCACGCTACAAATACATAGGAAACAATGAATCCAAATGTCGGGCTGATGATGGACGGTAGGCCACCGCTAAATTTGGCGAAAACCGGAACTCCAACCAATCCGACAAGTGCGTAGACGATCATCGCAATCGCGCCTAACCTGCTCCCAAGAACGACACCTGCTAAAATGGCAAAAAAAGTTTGCAATGTAATCGGTACCCCTCCAACAACGAAAAACGGTGCAATTGATGTAATGTTC
>JAKACS010000632.1 GCA_021821235.1 Bacillota bacterium | reverse complement strand
TGATAAATATCCTCCAGTTCGCTGAGCGTAAAGTTTGCAAGTTCTTGTTCAGAATGATAAATCCCTGTGGTAAGGATTTTGCCAATGTAATACTTTTTTGCTTTTTCAATCGCCGTTCGCAAATGTTTGGACATCTGTATCACCTCAATTATTTTGTAGTTTTCGCAGCAATTCGTGGGCACGTGAACCCATCGTGGACAACAATTCTTCATATAATTCATCGCGGAGCCGATCCAATTTTATAATTTGTTCAGCTAATTTAATTTCCCGGTTTACGTCCATTTAAACCATCTCCCCTATTGATCGTATTTGTATTCTAGAGTAGGTTTTTTGGATGTTCCTGTCAGCAATCTTGTGAGAAAAGCTGACGGATTTTTTTAGCTAATTGCTCTCTTAGGATCCCGTTTTTCCTAAGGGTAACCGGAAATTTGTCGACACCTGATGCAAAATTTGTTGGTATTTCCCGGGTAATGGGTTTTTAAAATAAAAATGGAGGAAAATGAAGAATTGTGATAGGAGCAAATGGGTAGTAAAAAAGGATAAAGGCATCTCGCTTACAATCTGGCTTCGAGATGCCCTTTTGGTTTGTATTAAAATTTGACGATTGTTCTGCCTCGTGCTTCGCCTTTTAAGATGGAAGCAAGTGCGTTCGGCAATTCTTCCAGTGTTACTTCATCACGAACAATAGCAGCCAGGTTATCCGGTTTGTAAATGCTTGCCATTCTTCTCCAGATTTCCAGTCTTGTTTCCATAGGGCAGTAAACGGAATCAATTCCAAGCAAGTTGACACCGCGAAGAATAAATGGGAAGACAGTTGTCGGAACATCACCTCCGCCTGTAAGTCCGCTGACAGCAGCTGAGCCGCCATATTGCGTTTTGCTTAAAATAGCAGCCAATGTTTTTCCGCCGACAGGATCAACCGTGCCGGCCCAAAGCTGTTGATCAAGCGATCTAATTTTTTCTCCTGTTATGTCTTCGCGCGAGAGGACTTCTTTTGCACCTATCTGTTGAAGATAGGCATATTCACTTTGCTTACCTGTGCTTGCGACAACATGATAACCTCTTTTTGCAAGAATCGCGACAGCAGCACTGCCGACTCCTCCAGTTGCGCCGCTAACAAGTACTTTTCCTTTCGCAGGTGTTAAACCGTTTTCCTCGAGACGGCGGACGGACAATGCAGCCGTAAATCCGGCAGTCCCATAAATCATAGCTTCTTTCAATGTTAAACCATCAGGCAGGGGAACAATCCAATCCGCAGGGATACGAGCGTATTCACTATAGCCACCATAATGGGAAACGCCGATCTCATAGCTTGTTGCAATGACCTCATCCCCCTCTTTGAAGCGTGAATCCGTTGATTCCACGACAACTCCTGCCAAATCAATTCCAGGAACAAATGGATAGGAACGGACAATTTTTCCGTCTGGGATGCTTGCCAAACCATCTTTATAGTTGACGCTTGAATAAGCAACTTTTATGAAAACTTCTCCGTCTGGGAGGTCGTTCTTGTGAAGTCTTTCAATTTTCAGCGAAAAATCAGTATCTGTTTTATCGACGACGAGCGCATTAAAAGAGTGATCCATCTTCTCCATCTCCTCTCAATTTCTTCAAATAAAGTATAGGGTAACTTTACTTGCTAGGCAAATTGGGGAGTGGGAAAACAATGATCGGATGAGCAAAATTCCTACTCAACGAAATCAAGGAGGAGAATTTCCAGTAGTACATGGCAGCTTTTTCAATGCTATAATGAAGTAAACAGAGTTTTTTGGAAATAGGTTTAAATTGCCTGTAAAACGGGTATAGAAACAGAGCGATTTTTGCTAGGCTGGAAACCGATCCTGAATTTGTCTCAAAAATGACATACAATCGAAACCTCCTTAAAAAAAAGCTTTGTTACAATTTGACGGATAGGGACTTATAAAGCGAACAGCTGACGAAAGGTATATAGGCATATTATGATCGCTTTTCCATATGAATAGAAGGTGTGTACAACAGGAGGGAAGAAGATGGAAGAAACTAGTCAATTTATCCAAAAGACGTTCTACGAAACGTTTATGGAATCAAATAATCAAGCCCATCCCATTCAGGTACTCGGCGAAGCGTTTATGAACGAACAGGAAAAAGAAATGCCCGATTTATCCTTTATCCGATTTGCACAGGGGGAAGTGTATTTTCATCATAAGGATTATGAAGCAGCCATTTTTAAATGGGAAAGTATAGTGAATGAGCTGGAGCCATGGGCGCGAAAAAATACGGCCGATGCTTATTACGAGCTCGGTTTGCTTACCAATGCCGAGGATCTTTATAAATCAATTGAAACCGATAATCTTACATTAAATACAGAAGTAGCGCTTCAATTGTTTTCTTTGTACATAGAGCGGGGCAAACTGGACTCGGCTGTTGTTGTGATGAAAAGAACGGTAGCGCAGAACCCGGATTACCCGAATGTAACGGAAATTGCCCGGACCTTCTTTGAGGATCGGCATGATTGGGGAAATGCAATCGAACTGGCTGTCAATCAAGCCATGCGCACCAAATCGCTTCATTGGTTTGAATGTCTGAAAAACTATGTCGACAAAGGTTTGACAAAGGCTTTAAGTCCGGAATATTTTACAAGCCCGTTAACGGTGTTGTATGCGGTTGAACCAAAAGAATTTGAGCAGCTTGCCGCCTCTTTATGGCAAAGTTATCAAAATGAAAACTCGTATTTTTCCTGGCTGAAAGAAATCAATCAGCTTTTCTTTCATTTGGACATGAAACGGGAAGGGAACTGGCATCGATTGTCGGATCTTTTCCAACGAACCTATTTGGAGTTAATTGACGGCCGCCATTTAATCAAAACATTGCAAGACATTGTTCCGAAACTGCTGACAAATTGGCTGCGAATCACGGATTCCAGACATGAAATTGCTGCAGCGACTGCAGTGCTGGCGTGGAGTGAACTTTTCCCGGGGAGAATTGATGGCTCGGTCATGAACGATGCAGAGATTCTCTTTAGTGAAAAAGGTAAAACGGATAGTGGGTATGATGA
>JAKACS010000631.1 GCA_021821235.1 Bacillota bacterium | reverse complement strand
AGCGAGCGATTGTCAATTACCTTCTTCATGAATGAAGCTTTTGTTCCGGTTAATTTTTTACCATAAACGACACCGATCGCATCGTCTTCGCCAAGCGAACATACCGTTCCTTTAATATCCGGCTTAAATTCTTCAAGCTCTTTTTTCTCGCGAATCAATGCTGCTAAATTGCGGGCGCAAAGCTCCCCTTGCTGCATCGCAATCTGTGCAGTCGGCGGATATGGACGATTAATCTCCTCATTAATAAACAATGAAGAATCGCCAATGATAAAGACATCATCATGTCCTGGTACACGTAGATCTTTTTCCACTTTCACGCGGCCGCGCATTGCTTCAAATCCGGACTTTTCAATAATTGCATTTCCACGAACCCCTGCTGCCCAAACAACGGTGCCTGCCTTGATTTCGCGCGGTTCCTCGTCTCCTTTTGCAACTAAGATCCCATTTGGCATACATTCTTTGATTGCTGTACCAATCAAAAATTCAACACCTTTGCGTTCCAATTGGGAAACAGCGTATTGGACAAGTTCCGGGTCAAAGCCTGGAAGGACAGTTGGCGCAGCTTCTACACAAATAATTTTCACCTTATGGAAATCTACATCATATTCATGGCAAAGCTCTGGAATGCGATTCGTTAATTCACCGAGAAATTCGATTCCAGTAAAGCCGGCACCACCAACAACGATCGATAGCCTTTCGTCCTTTTTCTCCTCTTCCATATTATAGGTCGCAAATTGATATTCAATATGCTCCCGCAACTGCCGGGAAGAATTGACGTTTACAATCCCAAACGCGTATTCTTTCAGTCCTTTAATACCGAATGTTTCTGGCTCGCCGCCAAGAGCAACAACCAGATAGTCATAGTTGATTTCGCTTTTTTCCAAAATGACCTTTTTTTCTTCTCTGTTAATTTCAAGTGCTGTGTCTTCAACAAACTCTACTTTACTGCGATCAATCACATCGCGAATGTCATAGCGAACACGGTCATGGTGCAGTGTTCCGGCAGATGCTTCATGCAGCCATGTCGTTTCGTAATGATAATCATTTTTATTAACCAATACAATATCTGCTTCATTGACTCCAATCAGCTTTTGCAGACGGATCGTTGTCATTAAACCGCCGTACCCTGCTCCTAAAATAACAACCTTAGGCTTTCTCAAAGTGATCACTTCCACCTTTTTAGTTTTTTTCTTATCTTCTGCTAGAATTGGCCATATTATTTTTAAAAAAGAAGAAAAGATTGTGATATAATTCACGAACAGTGACATAAAAGTGTGCTTTTTTTGTCACAATATATCCACATATCATCTTATTCCTTTTTTCACGTTTTTTCAAGCAATTTTTAATGGATTTAAAACACAAAAATGTTTACAATATTGTATTGTCTGATCATTCTATTTTTCCTAAAAATATTATTCTGAAAATGTAAGCTATTTTGTGTTATGATATAGGTTGGAATTGTAACTATGCAGATGGGGGGAATTTGAGTGCAAGAAGATCAAAAAGTGTATGATATTACGATTATTGGGGGCGGCCCGGTCGGTATGTTCACCGCATTTTACGGCGGAATGAGACAAGCATCGGTTAAAATTATCGAGAGCCTGCCGCAGCTTGGCGGACAGCTTTCTGCTCTGTATCCGGAAAAATATATTTACGATGTTGCCGGATTCCCAAAAGTTCGTGCCCAAGAACTAATCAATAATTTAAAACAGCAAATGGCCAAGTTTGAACCAGCGGTTGTTCTGGAACAATCTGTTGAAAAACTTGAAAAACAAGCAGATGGCACCTTTAAATTAACGACGAATAAAGAAGTTCATTATACAAAAACCATTATTATTACTGCCGGAAACGGTGCATTTCAACCGCGCCGACTGGAGCTAGAAACAGCAGCACATTATGAAAACAAAAACCTTTATTATTTCATTGAAGATTTGAATCAATTTGCTGGCAAAAGGGTAGTCGTGTTCGGTGGCGGCGATTCTGCGGTCGACTGGGCTTTAATGCTTGAGCCAATTGCGGAAAAGGTAACGATCGCCCACCGCCGGGATAAATTCCGGGCACATGAACACAGTGTTGAAAATTTGTACAACTCAAAAGTCGATGTCAAAACACCGTTCGTTCCAGCTGAATTAATTGGCGATGGCAATGAAATTAAGCAAGTCGTTTTAAAAGGTGTAGACGGTGAAACAGAGGAAACGATTGATGTAGATGCGGTCATCTGCAACTATGGCTTTGTTTCTTCACTCGGTCCGATTAAAGAATGGGGTCTTGAAATCGCGAAAAATGCCGTCGTTGTGAACTCGAAAATGGAAACGAATACACCGGGAATTTACGCCGCTGGAGATATTTGCACATATGATGGAAAAGTGAAACTGATCGCCTGCGGCTTTGGCGAAGCACCGACTGCTGTCAACAACGCCAAAGCCTATATCGATCCAAAAGCAAAAATCCAGCCAGTGCACAGCTCTTCAATGTTTAACTAAAAAGGATCACATTAAGTAGCCTATCGGTCTATCATTCATTTTTCCTAGAAAAACAAAAGGCGTTCCATTTTTCAAATGGACGCCTTTATTCTCGGGGTTCCGATGCTTGCAGCCTTGTGGAATGACGATCTGTTTCACGTTCGGAATGTCGATGATAAATCCGCCACTGCGACTCTTTTAATTCTTCACATCATTATTTTTCAATGTAAATGAATCCTCATTTTCTCCCCATTTCACATTTACTTGTACGACTTCATCTTTATTTATTTTTGACCCTCCCTTTGAAGCTGTTTGATGCTTAATAACAATTTCATCATTTGGCTTTATTTTTGAAATATTTTCCGTCCCACTTCCTTCACTGGAATTTGTTTTATACGAGTACTTAACCGTTTTTACTTGTTCCATTTCGTTAATGGAACCTTTGTATTTCAATACAAATTCAGATTCTTCGTTATTAGAATAAGTGGTTTTATCAGCTGTCTTTCCGAATGTTTCTGATCCTTTTACGGTTAAATCACCTGTCCAATACTGGCTCTTTCCCGTAAAAGTATATTCATATTT
>JAKACS010000630.1 GCA_021821235.1 Bacillota bacterium | reverse complement strand
ATCCCGCAGATCATCAACGGGCATTTATCGCGAAATGCCATTTACTCGGAATTTTATGGGATTGTTCAGTTGTTTCACTTTTTTCCTGCAGAAACAGCCTATGGACTGAACCAAACGATTTCCCGATTTGTTGCCTTTTGGGGAATGTATTTGTTACTGAAAAGATATGTGATTAAAGAGGAAGGCGCGGGAATCATCCGTGTTGGCGCGGCTCTAACTTTTTCCTTAACACCCTTTTGGGCAAATGGTATGCTGAGTACGTTAGGCATGCCGTTTGCTTTATGGGCCTTTCTAAATATTCGCAATCGAAAGCAACTGGGCGCGAGCTTTTTGACGCTAACCTTATTGCCTTTTTATTCAACGTTTATGCTGGGCTTTTTCTTTTTTCTCAGCGCCATGGGCGTCTTTTGGCTTGTGGATGTGATCAAAACGAAAAAACCACAGTGGCGCTTATTTTTTTCGATTGCCTATATGACGCTGATTTATTTAGCAATTGAGTATCGTCAGTTTGTCTCGCTTCTTTTTTCTACTGAGAAAACAAACCGCTCGGAGTTTTTGGAATCGAAGAACAGCCTTGCTGCGACGATCCGGCTGATCTTCAAAAACTATGTGGTTGGGCATTATCAAGATCCACCGCTCTACCAGTATATTGTTTTACCTTTATCGCTTCTTGCGCTGGCGATTGTCATTTTTCAAAAAAGATGGAAGCAGGAAAAACTGTTTATCGGCTTGCATCTTGCGAATTTTTTACTATCGGTTTGGTATGCATTTTGGTGGTATGATGCTTGGGTGCCGCTAAAGCAAAAATTTACAATTTTAAATACGTTTAATTTTTCACGCTATCATTATTTACATCCAATGGTGATCTACCTTTTGTTTGCCGTAACGATGCAACTATTTTGGCGGTTGGAAAAAAAGCACTGGCGTTGGCTGATCGGGCTTGTAGTCGTTCTCCAGCTTGCGGTGTTAATCCCGTCAAACGAACAAATTGATTACCGGAATTCGCCGACCTTTGGCCAATTTTATGCGGTGAAGGAATTCGCTGCAATCAAGAAGTTTATTGACAAGCCTGTTCAAGACTACCGGGTTGTTAGCATTGGCCTGCATCCGGCGATTGCCCAGTATAACGGCATGTATACCCTTGATACGTACAATAATTTTTATCCATTGTCGTATAAACATCAATTTCGGAAAATCATTGCCCCTGAACTGGAAAAAAGCAGCAATTTGAGAAGTTATTTTGATGATTGGGGCGGGCGGCTTTATGTATTTTCAAGCGAATTGGGACAACATTATCAATTTTCCAAGAACTCGAAAAAGGTCATCAATCATTTGCAGATTAATACAAATGTGCTAAAACAAATGGGAGGGGATTATCTCCTTTCTTCTGTACCGATTAAAAATGCCGCTGAAAACCAGCTTGAACTGCAAAAGACTTTTGATTCCAAGGAAGCCTATTGGCGCATCTATTTATACAAAGTAAAATAAGGGTAAAAAACTATTGTGAGCTTGAGGAGGATTTCATGGTTTTGTCATATCCATTGTTAGCAGCTTTGTTGGGCATGTTGATTGCCCAAGTTGTGAAAATTCCAATCCACTTTTTTGCAACGAAAGAATTGAATTGGCGTTTGATGTTTAGTACTGGTGGGATGCCGAGTTCGCATACTTCGACGATAGTAGCGTTGACAACAGCGATCGGCCTGACTTCGGGATTTTCTTCAAATGAGTTTGCAATCAGTGCCGTGCTGTCAACGATCGTCATGTATGATGCGACAGGTGTGCGGAGGCAGGCAGGATTTCATGCGGAAATTTTAAACCAATTGTTGACGGATTTTAACCGATTAATGGAAGCATTGAAAGACCCGCATTTAACAAGTACAGAATCGAAAAAAAAGTTAAAAGAACTGCTGGGGCACAAGCCGGTAGAAGTATTTTTCGGGATGATCACCGGAATTATCGTTGGCGAGATAACCTATTATCTCTATCCCTTTTCCTAAAAACGGATGTAAAATCGAACAGTCGATTTTACATCCGTTTTGTTTTTAGCCAACTTTACGATCAACTGCAGATTTTGCATTGTTTTCGCCAAACAATGTTTCGATGACGGGGTTGTTTCTTCCTTCTGCTTGTTTTGCAAACAGCGGATTTAGAACGACCAAGACGAGAATATTGACAACAAGTCCCCAGAAACCTTCATATGCACCAAACGATAGATGGGTTGCATAAAGGGTAAAGACAACGGCCATGCCAGCGACAAATCCGGACAGGGCAGCTTCTTTTGAAAGCTTTCTCCAGTATAAGCTGAAGACGACGGCAGGGAATATTTGCACAATACCGGAAACACCCATTAGCTGTAGGGAAATCAGTGCATTCGGGAATAACAAGCCAAATAATAACGCCAGTCCAATCACCACAAAGACCATGTAACGAGTAACCAAGGTCATGCGCTTAGAGGAAGCCTTCGGATTGATCATATCGCGATAGATATTGTTGGCAAAAAGGCTTGAAGCCCCGATAGCCATAATTGAAGCAGGGACTAACGATGCTAGCGCAATTGTCGAATAGGCTAAACCTTGCATTGTACCGCCATAGGAGGTCCGAATCAGCTCCAAGAAAGCAAACCGCGGATCCGTTCCTTTTGGAATTACTAAAAATGCGGCAATCCCTAAAAAGGTAACGAGCATTAGCACAATGTTGTAGAATGGTAAGACAATGGCATTTTTCCGTAAAGATGCCCCGCTTCTGGAACTAAACACACCGGTAGCAGTATGTGGCCACATGAACAGTGCCATTGCTGAGATCAGCGCCGCAGTAGAGAACCAAAGCATCCCTTTTGGGCCAGAAGTCGGCAAGGTGAGTTTATCAGGTGCTTGTGTGATGGCTGCTTGCATCATGGAACCCCAGCTGCCGAATTGAATCATCGGAATGGTAACAACCATGTACAACATAATCACCCAGACTAGAATATCCTTAATAATTGCCGTGTACGTCGGGGCTTTAATTCCGGCGAAGAAAGTATAAAAAGCAACAAGCAAGAATGATACA
>JAKACS010000629.1 GCA_021821235.1 Bacillota bacterium | reverse complement strand
GGCCGAACGATAAATTAATTTATATGAATATGGATCAGTTCAAGCTAAAAAGCAATACAAAGGTGAAAGTGAATAAATTTGATTTGAAAAAGGACGATATCGCGTTTACGCTGCTTGTTCCAATAAAATAAGGTGCCAAGTTTGGCACCTTATTTTACTTGACCCTGAATTCGCAATCCTTTCGGGTTAAGGACAAAAAGAACTGCGAAGAAATAATGAATAAATCGCTGTCCGCTATGATATATAGGAAAAGAAGGAGGGGATTATATGGATGGAATTTTCCGACCCGAGTCAAAGGCTGAAGAACATGTTACAGTTATCCGTTTTCTGCACGCTGCTTACAAAATTGGCAATATCGATATTTATTTGAATGGTCAATTAATCTTTCACGATGTATCCTATAAATCAGTTGGCGGGTCTTTCCGGCTTCCTCCCGGCAGTTGCCAGATTACCGTCTATCCGTCAGGGGAAAAAAAGAATTCCCTCGTGAATAAGTTGTTATCGATCAAACATCAGTCCTATATGCTAGCAGTAGTTGGAAAAGCAGAGACCGTAGAAATCCTCCCATTTGTAAACCGTCCTGAGGTGCCGGCTGGCGAGACAAAAATCCGTTTCTTGCATTTGTCTCCCGATTCACCAGAAGTCGATATTGCGGTCAAAGCAAGAGATGTTGTTTTTCCAAGGCTTTGCTATAAGGCGGCTACCGATTATCTCGGTTTAACGCCGATGACCGTTGACCTTGAAACCCGTGTTTCAGGAGGAAAAGAAGTTGTCCTGCCGCTTCCGAAAATGAAATTTCAGGCTGATTGCACATACAGTATTGCATTGATCGGCAGCGCCAGCGATACGCCGAGCCTTGAAGCGATTTGCCTACACGATTAAAGGGTTTCGGCTGCACCGCCGCAATGTTTTTTCCAAATTATTCTGTTATAATAGGTTCGAAGAATAAGAGGGAGAGATGGATTGGATGCTGCCGAAACGATTAGCACCAGGGGATGAAATTCGGATCATTGCCCCATCAACAAGTATGGCCGTTGTAAAAGGGAAACAAATTGAAATTGCCAAAGAACGTTTAAATCAGTTAGGGTTTGAGGTAACATTTGGAAAGAACACTTCTGAGCATGACGAATTTTTCTCCACGTCGATAGAAAACCGGCTTGAGGATCTCCATGCCGCATTTGCTGATCCGAAAGTGAAAGGAATTTTAACCGTGCTCGGCGGCTATCATGCCAATCAACTGCTAAAATACATCGATTATGAACTGATAGCGGCTAACCCAAAAGTGTTTTGCGGCTATAGCGATATAACGGCACTACAGGCAGCGATGTATAAAAAAACCGGGTTAATTGCTTACTACGGTCCACACTTTTCCAGCTTTGGAATGAAACATGGCTTTGATTATTCATTACAATCATTTATTGAGGCGGTAACAAATGATGCCCCGTATGAATTACTGCCTTCAGCGGAATGGAGCGATGATCCATGGTACTTGGAACAGGATGCCCGAACATTTATGAAAAACGATGGACCGGTTGTCATTCAGGAAGGAAAAGCTGAGGGACGTTTGATCGGAGGAAATCTATGTACTCTCAATTTGCTGCAGGGAACAGAATTTATGCCCTCGCTAAAAGAATCGATCTTGTTTATTGAAGACGATGAAGAATCACATATCCATACATTTGACCGGGATCTACAGTCATTATTACATTTACCGGATGCGTCGGGTATTCAAGCCGTATTGATCGGACGTTTTCAAAAAGCTTCGAATGTAACCGAAGCAGCAATAAGAAAAATGATCTTAGATAAACGTGAATTGGCCGGAATCCCGGTGATTGCCAACGTGAATTTTGGACACATTCAACCAATTGCCACCATCCCGTTTGGCGCAAGGGCATTCATTGTAGCAGAAGGAACAAAAACAAAAATCATTATCGAGCAAAACTAAGTTAAAGACACTATAGACGTGTCTTTTTTTTATTCTTGCAAAAATGAAAGGTACAATCTTTTGTCACATACACTTTACTATATGAATCATATCTTTTTACAAGGCGGGTTATGGAGATGAGCCGATCTTTTTTAATAAAACCGATGCTTGATGAAGACTACCCAATGGTTGATTATGGTAAAGGCGTTTATTTATATGACAACGCAGGAAAAAAATATTTAGATGCCGCATCAGGAGCCGTGACAGCCAATATTGGCCACGGCGTTCCGGAAATTATTGAGGCAATGCAGGAACAAGCCAGAAAAGTCTCCTTTGTTTACCGTTCGCAATTTACAAGTGAACCCGCTGAAAAGCTTGCTGAAAAGATTGCACAATGGACGCCAGGAGATTTAAATTGGTGTTTTTTTGTCAATAGCGGTTCTGAAGCAACGGAGACTGCAATGAAGATGGCCATTCAATATTGGCAGGAAAAAGGGATTACAACAAAGACGAAAGTAATTTCTCGCTGGGTCAGCTATCACGGAATCACATTGGGTGCACTCGCTATGTCAGGACACCCGGCAAGAAGAGCAAGGTTTGTACCGCTTTTGGAAGATTTTCCGGCTGTTCATCCACCCTACTGCTTTCGCTGTCCATATCATCAAACGGCTCCTAGCTGCGGCTATCTTTGCGCCCATGAGCTCGAAACGGCCATTAAGCGGATCGGCGCCGAACAGATTGCTGCTTTTATTGCTGAACCGGTTATTGGTGCAGCCGGCGGCGCGATCACCCCTCCCGAAGATTATTACAAAATCACTCAATCCATTTGCAAAGAAAACAATATTTTGTTTATCGCCGATGAAGTCATGACAGGGTTTGGACGAACCGGGACAATGTTTGCCGTTGAACAGTGGGGCGTTGTGCCAGATCTGATCGCTTTAGGTAAGGGAATGGGTGCCGGATATGCTCCAATTGCGGCCGCTGTTGCAAGTGACAAAGTGATCGAACCGATTCTCGCCGGGTCAAAATCGGTCATGAGCGGCCACACGCTTAGTGCCAATCCGCAGGCTTGTGCTGTTTCCCTTGCTGTCCTCAATTACCTAGAAAAGCATGAGCTTGTAG
>JAKACS010000628.1 GCA_021821235.1 Bacillota bacterium | reverse complement strand
CAGGGCGGATATTGCAAAATTATGGCTAATTAATTCGAATTTGTTTATTTTATTTTGCTCTTCATGAGAAAAAAACGTTAAATCACATTTTATTCCATATTTAGCGCTAAAAAAGGGCATACGTATCCCTTGAAGGAAATTGGCTTTTTTTAAAAATTCCTGCATGTAATATACCTTAGCTAACAGATTAACCGCAGTTGTTGGATTCGATTTAGCGTACTGAAAAAAGCCTCCTTATAGAGCGAGCTACTAGCTAATTTAAAAGTAATATAGCGACCAGATCTACTGATCTTCCCGGCTATTTTTATTAAGCATAAGCGAATGGTCTGGATTTGATGCTTTTTCATTTTCTTTGGCATACAAAGTCGGCGAAGGCCATTGTTCAAATTGTAAGCTAAAATGGCCATTTGCAACTTGTTCGAGTTGATTTCAAACTCCGTGCTACTCATCTTACCGAAAGCAAAACCGAGTTTTCCTTCTTTGATGTAGTTTTCCATTGTGCCTCGCTTCGCGTAAAATTGCACGGTATCTTTTGGCGAATCTTCCAGTTTTGTCACAACGAAAGTAGGGATAAATAACAATTGATCGATCGGTTTTTCCAATTTCAATACTACTCTTCGGTTTTTATCCCAGCTGTTTGCTTTGTATGTAAATTCTCGATAGAATACGTGGTGACCTTCATTGGTATCTATTTCAGAAGTGATTTCTTCCACAAATTCCTCAGCAATCCGTTGCAGGCGCTGATTCGCTTTCAAACGGATCACGTAATCCGCCCCTAATTCTTCACAAAGTTTGTATAGCTCCGGTGTGGCGAATCCACTATCCCCACGGATGATGATCTGTATGTCCGGGTATTTTTTTCTAATCCGTTTCCGTTCAGGCCCAACGAAGGCAACAATTTGTCTTGAAGTATAAACATTACCGGAACGCAAAGCGGCCTTGAGGCAATCCCCTGTTTCGCCATCAACCATAAAAATAGGATGATAGCCATTTTCCCCATAATGTGAATTATATGCACTGCCATATTGATCACCATAGGTAGGAGAATTGGATGAGTCTATGTCCAATACAAAGATTTTTGGAGCTTCTAGTTCGTGAAAACGGTCAATGATGATTCTATTTACTCCCTGAAACTGCTTCATGGTATTCTTATCCAAATGTTGATTTACTCTAGACATAGTAGGCTGTGACGCAAGTTCCGATTTATTCAATATCATGGTTAATGCTGGATCATGTTTTAAACTATCCGCATGATCGTCTGCATGGTATCCAGCGGCGTTCTGAAAAATCTTTTGCATAATGACATCATGATTTTCATGCATGCGATGTGATACACCATCATTAATGTGTACATTTTCTTCAATCGCACGACTTAACCCGATAACATCATCAAATTCTTTATACAGTAAAATACCTGCAACACCGGTTAAATCACCGCCATCAAAATTTACTTTTACACGTTTATTGAAGTTCATAGCTTTTTCGTTTACACTTGTCATTAGAAGGAGCCCCCTTGGTTTGTTTTTTGGTTAGTTACCTATAACATTACCAAAAGTTGGGCTCCTTTTCACGTTTTTTACCTTCCCTTTTTTGGTGATCATATCTAATCCTCAAAGCGACTGTTATTACTATACTTTTGAAGGGTTTATCATTAAACCATGAATAATTCAGGCAAAAGATAGTTTCATGTTTCCTGTAGCATTTTTTTGTTCTTTAAATAAATTGAAATAACTACTCGTTTTAGAATTATAAATACCAATATAAAATCAACGGTAGGAAATCATGGTAGGTATTGGATATATTTGCTGAATAGTGTAGAATTTTAGTGAATATTAATGTGAATATTATAAAAATGCAAACTATATGAATACCCTTTTAAATGATGATGTTCGAATACTATACAATAAAGGCTAGAAAGAAATTTAAGGAGATGTTAAAGATGAAGAAATTTTTAAATAGTGAGGGTTCAATTTGGCGTAGATGGGATTTACACGTTCATTCCCCAGCTTCAAAACTACAAAATGAATTTGGTACATGGGAGGAATATATTAATGCGTTAGAATCATTACAAGATATTAGTGTACTGGGGATAACGGACTATTATTCAATTGAGGGTTTCTTAAAAGTTATGGAATATAAAAAAGCAGGGAGGCTAAACAATATTGATTTAATTCTCCCAAATGTGGAGTTAAGAATAGATACTGTTACTTCAAAAGATAGACCAATTAATATCCATGTAATTTTCTCTCCAAAAATTGTAGATCAAATAAATGACAAATTTTTTAGGGAACTTAAATATGAGTATGCAGGGAATACATATAGTTGCACATATAATGATTTAATAGAATTAGGTAAAATAACTAAAAACAGAGAGATTAGTAATCATGAAGCATTAAAGGAAGGAATGAATCAATTCAAGGTCTCAATAGATAGATTAGAAAGTGTTTTTAGTCAAAATAAAAATCTATTTGAAAAGAATGTACTTACAGTTGTAGCTAATAAATCCACGGATGGTGTTTCAGGTATCAGAGAGAATTCCATGCAAATAGAACAGAGGAAAATTTACCAATTTGCTGATGCTATTTTTTCAAGTAGACCCGCCGATAGGGAGTTCTTTCTAGGTAAAGCATCTAATCATCCGAAAGAAAAAATCATAGAAAATTATGGTTCACTGAAACCGTGTATTCATGGTTCTGATGCACATAAAATAGAGAAATTATGCAAACCGGATATGAATAGATATACATGGATTAAAGCTGATCCCACGTTTAATGGATTACTACAAATTATTCACGAACCAGAAAAAAGAGTTACCATACAGGAAAACAACCCCGATTTGAAATCAGATTATAATATAATCAATTCGATTAGATTTATAGACAACAACGAGTTTTCTTCTAAAGAGATTAAGTTGAATTCCGGATTAAATACAATAATTGGCGGCAAGTCTTCTGGTAAATCGCTACTTCTATACAAAATAGCACAGGCAATTTCAATAGATGAATTAGAAACTCGAATGATGGATGATAAGTGGAAAAATCCATATTC
>JAKACS010000627.1 GCA_021821235.1 Bacillota bacterium | reverse complement strand
GTAAAACGGCCGAACATCATATTGATTTCCTCCTTACTTTTTATCTTGTTCCATCATTAACCTTTCCCGAATGAGGGCGGCTCTTCGAATATCCCGTTCATGCGGTCTTAATGGCCCGCCGGCATATTGCTGAAGAAAACCAGGTTGAGTTAGGATCATTAATTCATTTAAAATATTTTTGGAAACATTCTTGATGTATCCCATATCAATCCCAAGCCGAACGTCTGATAAACACCTTGCTGCCTCTTTCGTTTCAATGATGCGGCTGTTTGCCAATATCCCATAGGATCGATATACCCTGTCTTCTAATTGTATGTCCGAAGTTTTTCGTAATGCTTCACGCGCCGACCTTTCTTGAGAAATCAGCTGACTAACAACGCTTTGTAAATCTTCAACAATGTCCTGTTCCGATTTTCCCAATGTTATTTGGTTTGATATCTGAAATATATTACCTAATGCTTCGCTGCCTTCACCATATATTCCTCTTACCACTAATCCAAGCTGATTAATCGCCGGTATGATCCGATTCAGCTGCTGGGTTAAAATCAATCCTGGCAAGTGCATCATAACAGATGCCCTTAGTCCAGTTCCTACATTTGTCGGACAGCTGGTCAAATATCCACGTTCTTCATCAAATGCATAATGTATGCGGCCTTCAAGCCAGTCATCAATATCATTGGCTGTCTTTAAAGCTTCAGAAAGCTGCAGACCCGGAAATAAACATTGGATTCGAAGGTGGTCCTCCTCGTTGATCATTATACTTACTTCTTCGTTTTCTGTTACCAGACAGGCTCCATATGGTGAATCCTCTGCCAATTGAGGACTAATGAGGTGTTTTTCAACCAACACTCTTTTTTGCAAGGGCTGCATTTCATCTATTTTCAGTAATTCCATTTGTCCATATTTCTTAAAACCTGCTTCTTTATAAATTTCTTCCATTTTTGCAATGACAGCTTTTGCTTCTTCATGAGAAAAAATGGTTGGAAATTTAAATTCTTCAAAATTCCGGGCCAGACGAATGCGTGAACTTAAAACAATATCTGAATCAGGCCCTTCTTCACTCATCCATGAACTCATTGCTTGACTGATAAATCGTTCGAGTGACATCTATTCTTCCCCCCCTGCTGCTTCTTTCTCAAGGGAACGAATTTCGTCTCTAATTTCAGCTGCTTTTTCAAATTCTTCATTGGTGATTTTTTCCTTCAACAGACCTTTAAGCTCTTCAATTTTTTTGCGCAAGTGAATCCACCCACCTGCCCGCTTTGGAATTTTCCCATGATGTGACCAATTCCCGCCATGAAGCCTTCTTAATACGGGCTTGAGCTGTTCTTTAAAGGTCTCATAGCAATGGGAACACCCAAAGCGGCCTGTATTAATAAATTGCGGATAGGTCATTGAACACTTTTCACATTGCAGTACTTCCTCTTGTTGAAAAGCATTTTGATTGGGGTGTTGGAATGCAGTGTCCATATTCAGAATGCCTGCTAGTAAATTGTTAAATGAAAAACTTGAACCTCCGTGCAGCATAAACATTTCACCTTTTTCCTGGGCACATTTCTCACAAAGGTGAACTTCCGTTTTTTCTCCATTTACGATTTTGGTAAAATGAAGCGTTGCCGGGTTTTGATTACACTCCTGACAAATCATTTTTTACCCCTCCAGCTCGGTTGGCAATAATCAGAATGATACAACAAATTTTGAATGCATAAATTTAACTGCATTTCTGATTTTGTGCAAAAGTCTTACCAATCGTCGAGTTTTCTATAGCATTGCCATTTGCATTAATTAAGTTCGTTACAGTATCGCAGATTTCCTGCTTTCTGCCATTGATGTTTCCCTCAATAACAATGAATATAACGAGCTAACATTTAACCCTGGCTAACCCTGCAAATAATCCAGTTTGTGATTAGTGTAAATTAGTATTCTGTTATAAAAGGAATTTTCTAAGCTGTCTTTCCTGCTTACTTGTTGCTGCTGTTTATTTAAATTTTAATGTTGTCAACATCGCTTTAAGCATCCGTGCCCTCAGTTCATCCCGATATGGCAATTCAATGTAAAGAACAGATCTGTCGATTACACTAAGCATGATTTTCGCTTCTCTTGTTGTAATAATTTCCTCTTGCACAAGGCGATAGATAACATCTTCGGCACTCGCCTGGCTAATCCTGTTTTCAAAAAGTGACAATAAATGGTCAATTAGTTGGGCAGCATCATGAGATTGAACTTTCATGATTCGAATATAGCCTCCGCCGCCGCGTTTGCTTTCGACGATATATCCCCGTTCAATGGTAAATCGAGTATTAATGACATAGTTTATTTGAGATGGTACACACTGAAATTTATCCGCAATCTCACTTCTCTTAATTTCGACTAAATCCTCTTCACTCATTTCTAAAACTTGTTTTAAATAATTTTCAATGATATCGGAGATGTTTCTCATCTGCGCACCCCCTTCTGACTTTGACTATATTTGACATTAATTATACATGAAAAACTAATACCGGTGCAACGGTCTAATACTAAGATATTTTCTCCAAATATTTGAAGTGCAAAACCTGTTCTTTACTAAAAAGTGGGGCTTATGATTGTTGAGGATTTAACCAAAGGGTGGTCAGCAAAATTTTTTTCTTTAATATCATTTGGACAAATAAGAAAAACTGAGCAAAGTGCCCTGTCCTTTTTGGTTTGGGCGGGTTAACGAGGGCTGTTGATTTCCGCTGCAGGCACTCACTTTCCGGGGGCAGAACGCCTGAGCCTCCTCGGCGCAAAGCGCCTGCGGGGTCTCGCCTGTAACGCTAATCCCCCAGGACTATGAATTCGCTTGATTGAAACAACACCGCACGAAGGAAATGCGAATGCATTTTCGAGGAGTCGGTGCCTTCCGCTCCAATCAACAGGATGCCATAACCGAATCAGCCCTAGTTTACCTAATATTTCCTATTTTATTGGTATCTATTTGGAGATAGACTCCTCTTTCAATCGATTTTTCCCCTTTTACTGGTATTTACTAAGTGATAAACTCTTCTATTAACTGGTTTTTTACCTTTTA
>JAKACS010000626.1 GCA_021821235.1 Bacillota bacterium | reverse complement strand
CCCCAAATTTGCACATGGCATCACAATCGCAGCGAAGTTCGGAAAATAAAATATAGGAGATTTTAAGACCCTTTGCCTGTTGAAAAGAGGGTCGTAACAACTGTGCTTTGATTTCTTTTTCTCGTTTATCTGGAGCAATCAGAAATAAAGATTGATTTTCTTCTATTGAAAGGGATAAGTCATATAAGCGCAAAATACCAGAATAGATGGATGTGCTTTTTTCTACTTCAAAGGCACTGATAATATCGCTGTTCTCGTCGAGCCAAATCACATCAATTAAGGAAACGGTGTCGCGGACAGCCGAATCCATATGTGGGAGAATAAGCTTTGGTATCGAGAATTCACCTAATTTCTTTCCGTTCCATTCACGGCTGTGATCGTTTTGGGCAATCCATACTTGATAGCCAAGCGATTTTCCTAATCTAGCAAGATGGTATTGCATTTCACTATGCTCACTTTCCTCTCGCAGATCGTCAAGAACTTCCTTATGCCTTTTCATCTTTGTTTTATAGGCTTTAGACTCCTCGATTTTTTCCAAATACTTTTCAGCATTGTTTACGGTAATCATTCGCTCGGTACCAATTTCAAAAAGCAATCCGGAAATCATCCCTAAATCTTTGGAGAGCACTGTTTTGTGTTCACTGTTTACCTGAAGAATAACCTCTCTCATTTTTAAGTATTCGCTCCATGAACCCAATTTCATTTTGCGATTAAACAGACGATTAAATCCATTAACAATTGCCGTGTTAAAAGGTGGAAAAGCAGTTGGGTGCAAGAAATACAAAATGTTCGCTACGGCGGGTCCTAGTCCTTTTATTTGGAGGCTGTCCAATTTAAGGATTTCCTCCATGACCTGACTTTCCTTCGCCGCTTTTGTACACGCCTTAAGAAAACGTGCGAACGCCTGTTTATTTTCTTCATTTTCATAAATATCAGGAATTCTTAGTTTTGGCTTCCAATAAAACGGATGTGCGGCTCCTTGAAAAACTTGCTTTTGTTCTGAAATCGCCGTCACGACCATTTCCAGACTCGATTTTTTAAAATCATTTCCAAATGTTCCACGTTCAATATCGATAGCGACATCCATGACGCCTTTTTTGATCGTCCGGAATGCTTTTAGTCTTTCCTGACTATTTAAAAACCAAGTATGATAGACCGATTCAGGATCATTTTTATACTCGAGAATTACTTTTTCAAACTCATTTATCTCCAAGGTTATACCCTCCGAAATCGCTGAAAATTTTAAATCAACAAGACTACCTTCCTATTTTATTAGAAAAGTACCGAGAAATTATGCAGAAATAATTGAGCTAAAAAGAAAGCACCCATTATTTCACAATGGAAATAAGGGTGCTGTTCTTAACTAGATTTTGATTTCGTGCTTTGGTTTTCAAAAAATTTGCGATGTGGCTGTCGAGCATTTGGCTTAAACTCAGCGTCCGTTCACTTGCCCATCCTTCCATCATCCCGGCTGCCACCATTTCCGCACGCAGCTTTTCAATGACCAAAAGTGTATCCTTTTCTTCTTCCAAAATTCCCCGACCTCGCTTAAACAATTGAATAAAGGATAAAATGTATTGCCTATTATAGAGTGAAATTATGAAGAAATTATGGACTTTTCATATTCTTAAATTTTTTTGGCGGGAATGTTCCACTTTCTCCCTTAAGTCCCACAGCATGAAAGAAAACTTCGGTTTCAAGTCAGTGAGTAGGCGTAAAATCTTCAACATGAGCCTCTAGAAATCGCAAGACCTCCATGAAATTCCAAAAAAAAATCGAGCTGGCTCTCGATTTTTGAGCCAGCCCAATGATGCTTGTCCAAAGTTTAATCGGCCATTTTCCGGCATTCTTCAGCGCATTTAAAGCAAGAATCCGCGCATTTTTGACAATGGTCATGACTGTGTTTTTTGCACTCATTTCCACATGCCTCACAAATTTCAGCACAAAGGTTGCAGATTTGTTTTGCAAATGGACTATTTGTTTGCATTGCTTTTGCGGCAAACGCACACATGTCGGCACATTCCCTGTCAATGCGAATACATTCTGCCATCATTTTCACATCTTCTTCTTTTAAACACGCATCAAAACAGACATTGCACGCCTCCATGCACTCAAGGCAAGCTTTAATACACGCTTCATTCATCATTTTCTTTTCCTCCCTTTAAAATCGAATTCGTTTTCTATGTTTCCCTACTTGCAATGAAATAAACTGCATATTTTCTGCACATTTATCGATAAAAATTTTGATTTACATTTGGCAAAAAGTTTTGTATATTTTACTTATCAATTGATAAACTATATTCGGGGTTTTACTTGATACCTTTATTGTCCGGCCGCTGCTCGTTCCCGCAATTACAGCGATACTCGGGAAATGGGCATTTTGGCCATCAAAATACGAGCCAACTACAGGCAACCAAAAAGCTGATTAAAATAGCAAAAATGCTTGGAAATTGAATTTTCCAAGCGTTTTTTGTCATTCAATTATTTTGCTTTCTTCTGCACTTCTTTTAAGGCGTCTGAAAGTTGGTTATTCAATGTACTAAGGGCTTCTTTATCTAGTTTTGGAGCCTGTGAGCCGGCAATGGTTGGGTCAAGGTATTTTTCAACTTTCTCATAGGAGTCTTTATCCATTTTCTTAACCTCATCCTCAAAGCCTTTCCACTGATCCTCCAATTTTGGACCGACCTCTTTCACCTTTGCCTGATCGTCGTTGTTAATGGCATCTGATATTTGCTTTGTTGTATCGAGCATGCTGTTTACTCCATCGGAAACCTTCGAATTTCCTGAACCGCATCCGGCTAAAACAAGTGTACTGATCAGAAAAAGTGCTGCAAATAATGTTGTTAGTTTTTTCATTTGGCGAAATCTCCCTTTCCATTTGTGATTAATTTTTTATTTGAATATTTTTTTATAAGAAGGAATATCACAACAGCCATAATCAATAGTAGCTGAGGTATAATGCTTTCCCATGATGGGTATAGGGCGAAAAACTCGATGCTTAACCCGCTTGGCGCATTCGTTGTCGGGATCAAACCAGCTAGCTGCAGGCTGTG
>JAKACS010000009.1 GCA_021821235.1 Bacillota bacterium | reverse complement strand
TCGACGATCCTTACTTGATTAACGTTGGCTGATGCTACTTTAAAAAGCAGACATCATGATTATTTGTTGACGTAATTGTTTGTTTAGTTTTCAAAGAACGATCATCTCAATTATTTGCCGCTCAGAAGCGACTTTAATAATATACCATTTTCAATCGCTTGCGTCAACAGTTTTTTTTCATTTCTTTTTATAAATAATTCACTGTTTTGCAGCAACATTTAATAATATAACACCATTTTAACCATTAAGCAACTATTTTTTCACTATCTTTTCGTAAAATTTGCGCCATCTGCTTTAGGGTTCTTCACTTACACTATTATCGGCAGAATCATGTTTAGAACGAAGCATTTAAAAAGGAAAAAAGCGACGCAAGAGCGGCACTTTTTCCCTTCAACATTAAAGTTCTATCGTTGGCGCATCAACGGGAACAAGAGTACATCCCGAATGGAAGGCGAATTTGTTAATAGCATCACAAGACGGTCAATCCCGATTCCTAATCCTCCTGTAGGCGGCATACCATACTCAAGCGCTTCAACAAAATCCTCATCCATCAAATGGGCTTCATCGTTTCCCTGCTCGCGCTCCTTTAATTGCGCTTCAAAGCGTTGTCTTTGATCAATCGGATCATTCAATTCTGTAAAAGCATTCGCATGCTCCCGAGCAACAATAAAGAGTTCGAAACGGTCTGTGAAGCGTGGATCCTGTTCATTTTTCTTTGCCAGCGGGGAAATTTCAACCGGGTGGCCGTAAATAAATGTCGGCTGAATCAATTTTTCTTCTACCTTTTGCTCGAAGAATTCATTCACAATATGACCATAAAGCATATGCTCTGTAATTTCAACGCCGTGTTCATTCGCTAGCTCGCGCGCTTCTTCCACACTCATTTCCTTCCAGAAGTCGACTCCCGTATATTCTTTAATGGCATCAACCATATGAAGTCTTTTCCATTCCGGGTTGAGGTCAACTTCGTACTCTCCATATTTAATGGTCGTTGTCCCTAACACTTCTTGAGCAATGTGGGCAATTAAATTTTCGGTTAAACTCATAATATCGCGGAAGTCTGCGTAAGCCTCATATAGCTCGATCATCGTAAACTCGGGATTGTGTCGGGTAGAAACCCCCTCATTCCGGAAGACCCGGCCAATTTCATATACTTTCTCAAGACCACCGACAATCAAACGTTTTAAATGAAGCTCAATTGCGATCCTCATATATAAGGGGATATCAAGCGCATTATGATGGGTTATAAACGGACGAGCAGCTGCACCTCCGGCAATTGCGTGCATCATTGGTGTTTCTACTTCTAAATAACCGTGATCATCGAGATAGCGACGCATTTCCTGAATAATCCGGCTCCGAGTGATAAAGGTTGATCTGCTTTCCTCACTCATAATCAAATCCAAATAACGCTGACGATAGCGCTGTTCTACATCTTTTAATCCATGGAACTTATCCGGAAGTGGGCGAAGCGCCTTAGTTAGGAAAACAAAATCTTTGACTTTAATTGAAAGTTCGCCAACCTTCGTTTTAAACAAGGTGCCCGTAACCCCGATAATATCTCCCAAGTCAGCTGAATCAAAAATTTTATATTGATCCTCACCAACTGCATCCTGTCTGACATAGACTTGGATTTGTCCTGTTAAATCTTGAATATGGGCAAAACCGGCTTTTCCTTTGCCACGTTTTGTCATAATCCGCCCTGCTAAAGTAACAGCAATATTTTTGGCTTCAAGTTCTTCCTTTTCAAGCTCATTGTATTGCTCAATTATCTCTTTAGAAAAATGGGTGCGTTCAAACCGCTTGCCAAAAGGATCAAGGCCACTCTCACGCATCGCGGCCATTTTTTCACGCCTGACCCTTAATTGGTCATTTAATTCTTCCTGACTCATGTTATCAACTCCATTTAGTATTCTTTATATGTAAAACAGTATAGTAATACGAAAAATATACATACTCTATTATTTTACACAAACTCGTCCAATCAGACAGCAGAAAAATAAAATTCCAACGTGAATAGAATAAAAACTGCCAGTAGTCACTGGCAGCTTCTTTATTATCAAAAGTATTATAGATAAGATGGATACTAATGTCAATCGCTAGCTGACAGTTGCTTCCTTGAATTCATTCTCTTCCGCTTCAATAACGAGTTCTTGAAGGAGAGAAACTAAATCGTGTCTCGTGTGGCATTCATTGATCGCACTCCGCACTTTTGCATTACCGCTAATTCCTTTTAAATACCAAGCAGCATGCTTGCGCATTTCACGAACGGCAATATCTTCATTTTTCAAAGCAATCAGACGGTCGAGATGAAGAATACAGACATTGATCTTTTCCTTTACACTCGGCTCTTCCATTAGCTTCCCAGTTTCAAGATACTGCACGGTCCGATAAATCATCCAAGGGTTTCCAAGAGCAGCGCGGCCAATCATTACTCCATCTGCACCTGTTTCTTCCAGCATTCTTTTCGCATCTTGCGGCGTCTTTATATCGCCGTTTCCAATTACCGGTATATCAACCGATTGCTTGATTTCGCGAATGATATCCCAATTTGCTGTACCTTCATACATCTGGACTCGAGTTCTTCCATGAAGGGCAACCGCTTTGCCGCCTGCCCGTTCTACAGCCTTCGCATTTTTAACTGCAAAAATATGATCCTCATCCCAACCCATTCGCATTTTTACCGTAACTGGTTTTTCAACCTCGGCCACAACGGCAGAAACCATTTCATAAATTTTATCGGGATCCAGCAGCCATTTTGCTCCAGCATCACATTTCGTAATCTTCGGAACAGGACAGCCCATGTTGATGTCAATAATATCGGCATTCGTATTCTGATCAACAAATTTTGCTGCTTCGACAAGTGTTTCTTTTTCACCGCCAAAGATTTGCAGACTCAGCGGTTTTTCCCGCTCATCAATATACAGCATATTTATTGTCTTTTCGTTTTTAAAAACAATTCCTTTATCGCTTACCATTTCTGCACAAACTAGACCGGCGCCAAACTCTTTGACCGTCAAGCGGAACGCGGAGTTGCAAACACCTGCCATTGGTGCCAGAACAACCGGGTTTTTCATTGTTAGATCACCAATTTTCAACAAAGCCCAAGCCTCCATTCCATTGTTGCCGTTTACTCCGTCGGTGGAGTTAATTCATCAATGCTAATATTTAAAACTTGAGCAATTTTCCATTGCAAGTCTTCTTTCGGAACACGGTTTCCCCTTTCAATCTCACCAAGAATCGAAACAGAGATTCCAAGCTTTTTTGAAAAACTTTCCTGTGTAAATCCCTTTAGCTTTCGATAAGCGCGAATACGTCTTCCCCACTTTTCTGCTTCCATATTCGTACTCCTTCTGTGTTAAGTAATTGATCCACATCCAAGTGAAGGAATTGTTCTTTCCCGGGAAACGGAAGATCCGGCTTGATCTCTACTAGTGGAACCATCACAAATGCTCGTTCTGCCATTCTTGGATGCGGAATAATGAGCTTCTCTGTTTCAATATTTTCTTGGTTATAAAGCAGAATGTCAAGATCTATTGTCCGCGGTCCCCATTTAATTTCCCTTTTTCTCCCAAGCTGATACTCAATCTGCAAACAAGCTTCTAACAGCATCTCCGCAGATAAGTTTGTTTTTATCTCAATCACCATATTTAAAAATAGATCTTGGTCTTCATAGCCAACCGGATCGGTCTCATATACAGAAGAATAATTTACCAAAATGATTTCCGGATGATTGGCTAAAAGCTGAATGGCACGGACTAGATATTGGCAGCGATTCCCAATATTAGATCCCAGCCCGACAAGTGCTGTATTTTCCACTATTATCTTCTCCTTGTAATTTCAACCGCAACGGACTGATAGTGACCTGGAATCGGCGGATCTGGCTTGATTATTTTGACTGTAATTTCCTTAATTAAAGTGAATTGGTTTAAAATAGCCGATGCAATCGCCTCAGCCACTGATTCAATTAATTGAAAAGGGCTCCCTTCCACAATGGCTTGGCAAATTTGATAAAGCTCCGCGTAATTAACAGAGTAGTCAAGATTGTCCGTTTGCCCTGCTTTTAGCAGATCAATGGATGCGGTCAAATCAACAATAAATCGTTGTCCCAGTCTGTTTTCCTCAGGAAAAACTCCATGGTAACCGTAAAATTCCATTTTATTTAAATAGATTTTATCCATGCAAATCACCTTTGCCCATTAATGCATCCATCATTTTTGCCATTCTGCTCATTTCCTTCACATCGTGAATCCGAATCATCTGGCAGCCTTTTTGAATTCCATAGCAAACCGTTGCCCCTGTTCCTTCCATTCTTTCATTTACAGGCAAATCAAGTGCGTGGCCGATCATCGATTTGCGAGACGTTCCCAAAAGTACCGGATAGCCTGTTCCCACTAGTTTATCCAAGTTTCGCATCATTTCAATGTTTTCCGCATAAGTTTTTGCAAAACCAATTCCGGGATCGAGAATGATCCTATCATCTTTAACACCGGCTTGTTTCACAAGTGTAATGCTTTCATATAGATCGTTGAGAACATCTCGAGTGAAGCTCTGATAGTTCTGGTCAGCACGATTGTGCATTAAAATAATCGGCACGTCCAATTCAGCGGCAACCTCAGCCATGTTCGCATCTGCTTTTGCACCCCAAATATCGTTAATAATATGCGCGCCGGCTAGGATTGCCTGCTTGGCCACTTCTGCTTTGTACGTATCAACGGAAATGGGTATATCAACATTCTCAGCAACTGCTTGAACAAACGGAATAACACGCCCCAATTCTTCCTCTAAAGAGAGCGGGGCAAAACCTGGACGGGTCGATTCACCGCCGATGTCAATGATATCCGCTCCTTGATCTACCATTTCTTTTGCCCGGGCAACTGCTTTATCAATATGATTGAACTTTCCGCCATCCGAAAACGAATCCGGGGTAACATTTAAGATTCCCATCACAATTGTCTTTTTTTCGTAATCAAGCATATAGGATCCGCATTGAATTACACCCATCTACAATCCCTCCATCCTATCTATTCACGGTTTTATTGTCTCTTTTTCTATCATACACGAAGACCCCGTCTGTTTCATTTTTAAAAATTTTGGTAATCTGTTTTTTGCAAAAAAAAAGTGCCGGTTGTTAAACTGGCACTTTAAAAGTTATTACTCAGCATCGTATTGATAAAGCGGTGTGCTCAAATAGCGCTCCCCGTTATCCGGGACAATGGCTAGAACTTTCTTGCCTTTACCCAGTTTTTTCGCAACCTCAACCGCTGCATAAATGGCTGCCCCTGATGAGATACCACCAAGAATACCCTCTTCTCTTGCAGCACGGCGGGCATAAGCAAAAGCATTTTCAGCTTCAACTTGAATGACTTCATCGTAAACTTGTGTATCCAACACATCAGGAACGAAGCCTGCGCCTAAACCTTGAAGCTTATGCGGACCCGGTTTACCGCCAGAAAGAACCGGTGAATCCTTTGGTTCGACTGCATAAATTTTGACTTCAGGGAATTTTTCACGCAACACTGGTCCTGCTCCTGTAATCGTTCCGCCAGTTCCAATCCCGGCGACAAAGGCATCAAGCTGATCCATTTGTTCAGCGATTTCTTTCCCTGTTGTTCTTCTGTGGACTTCAGGATTTGCTTGATTTTTAAACTGCTGCGGCAGAAAATACCCATGCTGCTGTACAAGTTCTTCTGCTTTAGCAATGGCACCTTTCATTCCTTCCGGCCCTGGTGTTAAAACAAGTTCAGCACCATACGCACGCAGAAGATTCCTTCTTTCCAAGCTCATCGTTTCCGGCATAACAAAAACAGCTTTATATCCTTTTGCAGCCGCAATCATGGCTAAGCCAATTCCAGTGTTTCCACTTGTAGGCTCGATAATCGTGTCTCCTGGCTTAATGACGCCTTCTTCCTCAGCTGCTTCAATCATCGCTAACGCAATGCGATCCTTGACACTGCTTCCTGGATTGAAATACTCAAGCTTTAAATACACCTCAGCACTGTTTTCATCTACCAATCTGTTCAACTTTACAATGGGTGTTTGGCCGACTAAGTCAGCAACTGAATTTCCAACACGAACCATAACAGGCACCTCTATTCCGAGTAATTTTATTGGTTTAAATAGAATTTAACAGTTAACTACCCGTTTTGTCAATCTATTTTATCTATATTTTTTTAAAAAAATAGGCGCAATTGTTTGCGCCCCTGCTTTATTTATTCGTATTGCCGTAAAACCAGTCCACTTTTGCTTCATTCCAAAAGGTCGAGGCCGACGCAGGCACTTTCATTTGCTCCATTGCAATTTGCCTGCGAATTTGACTTTTAACTTCTTCATACGTATAAGCCTGACCCTTTATCACTTTGTGGAGTTTGAGAATGGCATACCCTTGTTTCACTTTAATCGGGCTGCTGTATTTCCCCGGTTTTAACTTCTTTGCTATTTTAATGTATTCCGGCGGATATTGTTCATCGTCCTGGCTAATATAACCGATATCTCCACCCTGGTTTGCAGAAAATTCCTCGATTGAGCGCTCCATCGCCAATGCTGAAAAACTGGAACCTTGGGAAAGTTCTTTTAACGCCTTCTTTGCATCATCCTTTGTTTTTACAAGAATTTGCGATAAATGATAGGCTGTTGGAATTTGAAACTGTACCTGATTTTCCTGATAGTACTTTTTCATTTCGCTTTCGGAGACGACGACATCCTTTGTCAAAATTTCCTCCAACAACAGGTTGTTTTTTATTTGTTCTTTCCATTTATTTTCATCGCTTGTATAGCTTGCAGTTGCCGATGGACCATAAGTTGCCTGAGCCATCCGCAACTGACGTTCGACATCTTTATCAGAAACAGTGATTTTATATTTATCGGCCATCTCCTGTATCACTTTTTGGTCAATCATCTCTTTTAAGACTTCTTTCCCATAGCGTGCTTCTAACTCATTCAGCCAATCTTGCCGAGAAATTGTTTGTCCGCCTACAGTCGCCACTTTTTCATCCGCGGCTGTTCCTGCAGCTCCTCCTGACTTTCCAAAAAAGATAACGATCGTTAAAATGTTTAGTAAAATAAGTCCGGCAATGATGAGCCAAAGCTCTTTCTTTCGCAACCAAAACCTCTCCCTTGCTGGGCTTTATTTCGCTTCTTTTTTTAATCCTTCCAGTTCTTCTCTTGTAAAATGGTACTTTGCATTGCAAAAATGGCAGTGTGCTTCCGCCATGCCGTCCTCTTCAATCATCTCGTCAATTTCAGCTTTACCTAAGCCAATGATTGCCTCCGCAAAGCGCTTTTTTGAACAAGTACATTTAAATTGAACCGGAAGTCTTTCCAGTACTTTTACCTCGTTTTTGCCAAAAACCTGCACCAATATTTCTTCAGGTGTCAACCCTTGCTGTACCAATTTTGAAATAGGCGGAATGGTTTTCAGTCTTTCCTCGATAAAGGTAATTGTCTCATCCTTTGTTCCAGGCATTAATTGAAAAATAAACCCGCCTGCGGCCAAAATGGAATCATCTGGATTGACGAGAACCCCCACCCCAACAGAAGAAGGCACTTGCTCCGAAGTGACAAAGTAATAAGTGAAATCTTCTCCAAGTTCGCCTGAAACGAGCGGTACTTGTCCAGAAAAAAAGTCACGCAGACCAAGGTCTTTAACAACCGTCAACGTTCCTTCCGTACCGACTGCCCGCCGCACATCCAATTTCCCATGCTCGTTCGCTTCAAAGTCAACATTTGGATTCGCTACATACCCGCGTACTTCCCCTTTTGCATTGCTGTCAACTAAAATAAGACCAAGCGGCCCATCGCCCTTGATTTTAATGGTTAATTTTTCATCACCTTTTAACATGGCTCCCATCATTACACCTGCCGTGATCGAACGGCCTAATGCTGCAGATGCAGTACGCCATGTTTGGTGTCTACGCTGCGCTTCAGAAACCGTATCCGTTGTCCGTACAGCATATGCCCGAACTTGACCATCAAATGCAAGCGCTTTTACCAAATAATCATTCATTAAAAAGCCCCTTTCTAGTTGTCTTTTCTTAGCATGTCCACGTTTCGTTTGTAGATTAACTGCAACCCTTTTAACGTTAAAAATGGATCGACTATATCGATAACACTCGATTCCTGAGCGATCATAGCGGCTAAACCGCCCGTTGCAATCACGCTCGGTTTTTTGACACTTTGTTCCGTCATCCGCTTGACGATTCCTTCAACCTGGCCGACGTATCCGTACACAATCCCCGCTTGCATAGCTGAGACCGTATTTTTACCGATTACACCATCCGGACGAGTAATCTCGATCCTTGGAAGTTTGGCTGCCTTTGAGTACAGCGCTTCTGTTGAAATATTAATCCCCGGAGCAATTGCTCCCCCCATATATTGGCGATGTTCATTTATATAACAATAAGTCGTTGCCGTACCAAAGTCTACAATAATTAACGGGCTTCCATACTCATGGATCGCTGCAACGGCATTCACAATCCGATCCGCGCCTACCTCCCTTGGATTCTCGTACTTAATATCCAACCCCGTCTTAACACCAGGTCCCACTACCAATGGTTTGATATGGAAATACTTTTGGCACATCCGCTCCAGTGCAAACATGATAGGCGGGACAACAGAAGAGATAATAATACCATCGATTTCCGCAAAAGAAAGTCCTGAGTGGTCAAATAACGATTTAATAACCATTCCATACTCATCATCTGTCCGATTCCGGTTTGTTTCAATCCGCCAATGATATTTCAATTCATCGCCTTTATAAACGCCCAAGACAATATTCGTGTTCCCTACATCGAAAACAAAGATCACATTATCACCACTTTATTTAAATTCTATCTTTTACTGCAAACATCATAACATACTAACGTTTTTTCGAGAAAAAAGAGCGCTTCAAAAGAAGCACTCTTTTTTGAAGATGAATCTTTTAAAAAGACACGACTTCATCTTATAAAATTGGTTTTTCATCAGATGAATCATCATGCAAATCTGGTTTCGCAAGATCTGCTTTAGGCTCATCTTCTTTTTTTCCATTAATATTTACTTTTACATCTTCTGCTTTTTTGGCCAATACATCGCTTGAAGTCCGCACAGGAAGCTGCCCAGTTTCAATCAAGGATTTTATTTGCTCAGCATCAAGGGTTTCAACTTCAAGAAGAGTTGTCGCAATCAAATTAAGCTTTTCACGATTTTCAGTCAAAATTTCCTTCGCTCTTGCATAACATTCCTTAATAATTCGCTGAACTTCAAGGTCAATTTCATACGCAATTGCATCGGAATAATTTTGCTCATTATTTATATCACGACCAAGAAATACCTGACCTTGCGCTTGACCGAATTGCAACGGTCCAAGTTTATCGCTCATTCCAAATTCCGTTACCATTTTCCGGGCAATGCCAGTGGCACGCTGGAAGTCATTATGCGCACCTGTGCTTACCTCTCCAAAGACAATTTCTTCGGCAACACGGCCGCCTAAAAGACCCGTAATTTTATCTAACAATTCAGGTTTTGTCATGAAGTAACGGTCTTCTTTCGGAAGCATAACGGCGTAGCCGCCTGCCTGTCCGCGCGGTACAATTGTCACCTTATGAACCATATCCGCCTCATCAAGGACAAGGCCGATTACGGTATGACCGCCCTCGTGAAAAGCAACAATCTTCCGTTCTTTTTCGGAAATGACTCGGCTTTTCTTTGCAGGACCGGCAATGACCCGGTCTGTCGCTTCATCAATATCTTCCATATCAATCTTTTTCTTATTGGAACGTGCTGCGACCAAAGCAGCTTCATTTAACAAGTTTTCCAAGTCAGCACCCGAGAAGCCAGGTGTCCGCTGGGCAATACTTTTCAGGTTCACTAGATCATCCAGCGGCTTATTGCGCGCGTGAACTTTCAGCACTGCTTCACGCCCGTTTACATCCGGACGGTCAACGGTGATTTGCCGGTCAAAACGCCCTGGACGCAATAATGCTGGGTCGAGGATATCCGGACGGTTCGTTGCAGCGATAATGATAATGCCCTCGTTTGCACCAAATCCATCCATTTCAACAAGCAATTGGTTTAATGTTTGTTCGCGTTCATCATGCCCGCCGCCTAGACCAGCACCGCGCTGGCGGCCGACAGCATCAATCTCATCGATAAAAATAATACACGGAGCATTTTTCTTCGCTGTTTCAAATAAGTCGCGCACCCGGGAAGCCCCGACACCGACGAACATTTCAACGAAGTCGGATCCGCTTATGGAGAAGAACGGTACTCCCGCTTCCCCTGCAACCGCACGAGCGAGCAGCGTTTTACCTGTTCCTGGAGGTCCAACTAAGAGTACGCCCTTAGGAATTCGTGCTCCCAATTCCGCAAATTTACGCGGATCTTTTAAGAATTCAACAACCTCAACTAATTCTTGCTTTTCTTCATCTGCACCAGCTACATCTCTGAACCGCACTTTTTTCTTTTCATCATTGTAGAGCTTCGCCTTGCTTTTGCCAAAGTTCATCACCCGGCTTCCGCCGCCCTGCGCCTGATTCAACAGGAAGAAGAACAGAATAAAGATGATCACAAATGGAATGATCGACGTAAAGAACGTTACCCAGCCGCTTGTTTCTTTTGCAGGCATCACATCGACTTTTGCTGTTGCTGCAGCTTTATCAATTCGTTCCTGAATCTTATCGCTGTTTGGAATATACGTTAAGAAATTCTTTCCTTTGTCTTTAAATTGACCACGGACTTCATACACGCCCCGATCAGGCTGCATTGAAAATGATTTGACGTCACCTTTCTCCAAAGAAGATACAAATTGATCATAAGTGAGACGATCCGTTGGTTCATTGCTTCCATTAAAAAAGCTCACTACGCCAATAATGACCAGAAATATTAATAAATAAAAGATGGTGTTACGGAAAATCCGATTCATCCCTTACCTCCTCCCACGGTAAAAAACTATACTACATACTATCATAGAAAATCATGCCAATACAAGGAATTGCACTTGCTTATCAAGCCTGTTAAGTTGTTTAAAAAGGTTCCTCTTTTTATAGTTGGCTTAATCGTTATTGCGATATACAGCTGGTTTTAAAATACCTATATATGGAAGATTGCGGTATTTCTCTGCGAAATCGAGTCCGTAGCCAACAACAAACTCATCTGGCACCTCAAACCCGACATAATCCGCTTGAATGGAGCTTTTTCTCCCTGCCGGTTTGTCAAGCAATGTCACAATCTTAATGGATTTTGCTTTCCGATAACGGAACAAATCAACAAGATAACTTAACGTTAAACCGCTATCAATGATATCTTCAATGATCAGGATATCTCTTCCCTCAACAGAAGTATCCAAATCCTTTAATATTTTGACTTCACCGGAAGAAACGGTTGAGTTTCCGTAGCTGGAAACATCCATAAAGTCCATTTCCAGATAACAATCCATCCGTTTCAAGAGGTCAGCCATAAAGGGCATTGCGCCTTTTAGCACCCCAACTGCCAACGGAAAGCGGTCTTTATACTCTTCTGTCAGCTCTGCTGCTAGCTGCCTAATCTTTTCTTGAATCTCTTCTTCCGATACTAACACCTTTTCGATATCCTGTTTCATCTAAAAAATGCCCCCTAGAAATCATTCCTGCTGTATGTAAGTTGAATAAAGCGCCCTGCAGAACCGCCAATCCCCTCAAACGCTGATTTTTTCAAGCCGGGCAGCCAAAGGATTTCTCCCTCACGATCCGTTATTACCGGCCAGCGGTCTCTTTCCTGGATTGGAATTTTGCGGTCAATAAAAATATCCTTTAATTTCTTCGTCCCCGCTGTTCCTTTCAGCGACATCCGATCTCCCGCTTGCCTTGTTCGGACTATCAATGGAAGATGAATGTTATCGACTTGAAACAGCGCAGCGCAGTGGCTATGGTGATAGCCACCTTCTGTCATCTCAATATATCCCATTGTTAATTCGCCAACCCCTGGTAACGGATACGTCCCCGGCTCTTTCATTTCATACCGATAAGGCTGATCGTGCAAGAGTTCAAATTGAAAATGGCAGGAACGATAGGAACGAATCACTTTTAGCCCGTCAGGAAAATCCAATTTTCCCGATGGGTGATCGTTTCTTATTAATCCCAAAACCTGGTCTATATGGATTGCCGAAAGAGATGAAGGCCTTTTTTTGTAAAGATAGTTTAATATTAGTTGAATCCCTCTCCTTTGTAAAGGTAAAGGTATTTCAAGAAATGTTTTTCTATCAATGGTAATATGGTCATTATCCCTTGTTGTCATTACTTTATTCATTTGTTCTGCCGTTAATTCTTGGAGAAAGTCTTCATCGCTTTGCATTTCTTCGCTAAACCGCTGAAAATGCTCATGAACTTGCCGATTCTCTTCTTTTAAAAACGGCAGACAGTTTGTTCGAAAGCGATTTCTTGTATAGACGTTTTCCATATTGCTTGGATCGATTCGAGGCACTAGATCCTTTTCTTCACAATAATGGGTAATATCATCCTTTGTTACATTTAAAAATGGGCGAAAGATCGACCCAGAAGCAAACGGGCGCTGAAAGGGAATGCCCGCCCTTGCCTTTCCTGTGCTCCCTCTCGTCAGCCGCATCAAAATTGTTTCAATTTGATCATCCCCATGGTGAGCAAGTGCAAGGTAGGAACATTGATATTCCTTCATCACTTTTGCAAAAAAGTCATAGCGAACTTCTCTTGCTGCCGTTTCTGCACTTTTTCCCGTTCGCACCATCAGATCGTGGACATCAACCTGGGTCATTTCAAACGGGATCGAAAAGGCGGAACAAAAGTCTTTTACAAACACCGCATCTTCAAAAGATTCTTCCCCGCGAAACATATGGTCAATATGGGCAACAACAAGAAAAAGATTTCTTTTTTCTTTCCTCTCCAACAAGTAATGCAGCAATGCCAAAGAATCCGGACCACCGGATACTCCGACAACGATCCGTTTATTTTCAAGCTTAAAGGAATGCCGTTCAAGAAAAGCTTCTACTTTCATTTCTAACATTTGCATACTTCCTTAAAGTAACAATTTACTGTAACAGATTCGAATCCAGCGATTCCTATTGTAATTTACGATTATGGCAGATAATAGTTTCAAAAAAAGAAAAAGATTTTAAAATATTTTTCCTGAGATATACAGGAAATAGAAGATCCCCATTGTTGCAAGTATTAGTAATGTCTCAATTAAACCGCCTTTTTTCTTCTTTTTCTTAGCGTATCGGTCTGACCGAAGTCTGCCATTTATCGGGACAGTTTTTTTTGGTTCAGGCTTCTGAAACGGCTCTGGGTCTTTCCTTTTTACCGGTTGTGAGGATTCCGTAGCGCTCGATATCAAATCCTGCCGCATCTCCTTTGCACTCGCATATTGGCCTTGAAGTGCTTTTAGAAGAACTGGCTCCAGACGGCGAAGCTCCGGTTTTTGCCGGATTGCTTCAATTAATTGTGGCATTCCCCCAGCCTGCTTGTGAAAGCGTTTTGGGTAGGCTGAATTGATCAGCACCATTCCAACTGCAAATAAATCGTAGGCTGGATCTGCTTTTCTTGAACCAAGCCCCCAGTACCCCCGGTCATAAAACTCGGTAAACTCTTTAATTGCCCGCCCCCTAATGGTTGTCCCGCCGACATCAATACACCTGATCCGAGTCGGAGGACCCGTTACAATCAAATTTTCAGGCTTTAGGTCGCCAAAAACCCAGCCGCCCCTATGCAATCGTTCCAGGTCATTCAATAATTGAATGACTAGCACGACCGTCCACTCTTTTCCATTTTTCTCTATAAAAGATAAAAAATCTGCACCCAAAATATATTCCATCGCATAAAAGGAAACGATTCCCTGTCTGCTTTTCCAGTCATCGACATCTATTAAAGAAGGCCCGAGGGTTGACCCTTGGACCTTTGCAAAGGATTTTAACACATTCACCTCGGAAGTAATGGACATGCCATTTTCACTTATTTTTAAGGCAATATGGCGATTTTGATGTCGTGCTAAATAGACAATTCCGTTCGCGCCATTGCCCAATTCTTTTAAAATCGTATATTGATTCTTATGCCACTTTCCCTCAATAACTGTTCCCGGCTGGATTCTAAATCGATTCTTCAAAGTATGATTCATCATCACGAGAAAGCAGACTCCTTAACGAACGTTTTTGCTGGAAGGCGCTTAAAGCAGCGCGCAGGGCAGGCCCTGTCGGCGTGATGCC
Source organism: Bacillota bacterium (assembly GCA_021821235.1). The sequence goes on along the minus strand of JAKACS010000009.1, from coordinate 1,164 downwards.
GCCTGGAGTTAATTGCGAAAAAACAGTTGATAGCGACGTTAACTTTGGCGTCCAGCCCAATAGCATTTCCACTTCAGTCTTTTTCCCGGGAAATACATAGACGGAAAACGAATTATTCCCCGTTCGCGAGTTGAGACTGATCGATAAATCCAAAATGGCCTCTTTAACTGTTGGGAGTTTTTGCTTCATGCTAGCGCTTGTATCAACCAATACAAGTACTTCCAACTCTGCGGTTTCACCTATCTCATCGACTACCTCCATGACTTCGCCCCTTTTTTCCGGTGGGAGGTCTTCCATCGTCTGGTTGCGCCCTAGTATTTGCTGCAATTCCTTGTTCACAATTCCCTGAATGGTTTGTGTCATTGCTTGTCTTGTCACCATTTGCACTGTCTGTGACAGTTGCTTGGCATAGACGATTTGACTTACGCCTCCCCCTGACATGGCAATGCTATCAATTTCCTTCATTCCTTTTTCATCAATAATATCTTGATCCATCACACCTATTACATTTACGGTAATGCCTTCTTCCTTTGCAAGTGCAGACATCGCAACCGGGTCTTCTCCTTGATTGGAACACCCATCTGTAATCAACAAAATTTGCCTTATTTTCCCTGTACTCATCGGTTCTCTCCTCCGTATACGTTTTGTTACCATTGTCGACGCGCGGGGAGAGATTTATACATACCAACCGGGCGAATCCGGATTTATGCCCTGCGTTTCATTTTTTGCACAGGGATGGATGCCCACTTTGGCGTGTTATGTTTAATTTTTGCGACTGTAACCGTCATATCATCTCCAATTAAACCGGATCTTGAGCGAATGACCTCCTCCATAATTAAGTCTGCTACTTCTTGTGGGTCATCTGTTTCCAACTCTTTAATTTTCCGCTTCATCCATAATTCATAGTTTTCTACGTGTTTGGGTCCTTCAAAAACGCCATCACTCATCATTATTAAAAGATCTCCAGCTTTTAATTGCTGGCTGACAACGTCGACTTCAAATTCCTGCAAAATCCCCATCGGTAAATTACTGGCTTGAATTTTCATAACCCGGTCACCTCGCTTAATAAAGCTTGGTGTTGAGCCAATTTTCAGAAATTTAGCCGAAGCATTTTGCAAATCAATCATTGCCAAGTCAAGTGTTGAAAAAATTTCATCGGTTGTC
>JAKACS010000625.1 GCA_021821235.1 Bacillota bacterium | reverse complement strand
ATTGTAAATGCTTTCGTAATTTGACCTTGGTTCCGCTGCCCGGCTGTGAATGAACCTCTACTTCATCCATGAAATTCTCCATGATCGTAAAACCCATACCGGAACGTTCTAAATCCGGCTTTGTTGTAAATAATGGCTGACGAGCTTCCTCCACATCTTCTATGCCAATTCCAACATCCCTTATACTGAGTTCAACAACTTGATCGTCAATTGAAACCTCAATATAGACAATGCCATTTGGATCATGATCATATCCGTGAATAATCGCATTCGTAACCGCTTCTGAAACAACCGTCTTAATTTCGGTTAACTCGTCCATTGTTGGGTCCAACTGTGCGACAAAAGCCGCAACCGTTACCCGGGCGAATGATTCATTTTGGCTAAGAGCACTGAATTGAAGCTTCATTTTATTTTTCATCGATTAAGCAACCCCCAATCTTTGCAAAGCAAATTCTTCTGTCGGTTCCAGGCGGATGATTTTAAATAAGCCCGACATATCGAATAATCTTTGAATTGCTGGGGAAATTGCGCATACTACCATTTCTCCGCCCGCTTGCTTGATCTGTTTATATCTACCCAAAATCACACCTAATCCTGAGCTGTCCATAAAAGTCAGCTGCTCCAAATTCAAGACAAGATGGCGAATATGATTCCTTTCAATTGCTTCCGATGCTTTTTCGCGAAGTTCTTCAGCAGTATGATGATCCAATTCTCCGCTTAATCGAATGCACAAAACATCATGGATTCTTTCCATTTCGACAGTTAGACTCACTATGCCTGGCCTCCTTATCTGGTATAGTGAGTCAATTCTCTATCGATAGCTAAATCTCCTTCACCTAAGACAAAACTAGTTGATATTCGCTAAAAAAAGTATCTGACGGCAAGAATTCGACAATGTTCTGCTCGTAAGCAGAGTGACTGCTGTTATTCTCCCGCTCTTGTAAACAAACCGAAGGCACGTTTATAAAGAGACCACCAGCCTGCTTCTGCTACATTTTGTTTGGCAACAATTGGGCTTTCGAGCAGCACTTTTCCGTCTTTTACAAGTCGGATCGTACCCAATTTGTCGCCCTTTTGAATTGGAGCTTTTATGTTCTTGTTATAAACAACCTGTTTTTGTACAGTATCTGTTTTTTCACCTTTTTTTGTAAGCAGGGAAAGGGGTTCACTTGTAACCGCTTCAACTGTTTTTGTTTTTCCTTTGCTTACACGGACTTTCCCTACCGTCTGATTGCGTTTCATTAGCGGGTGGGTTTCATACTGACTGAAAGCGTAATCGAGCATTTTCGTCACCTGAGCGTTCCGTTCTTTGGAAGTCGGTGCCCCAAACACAACCGCAATCACCCGCATCCCATTCTTCTTCGCAGTCGCTGTAAGTCCATATTTGGCTTCTGAGGTAAAGCCTGTTTTCAAGCCGTCGACCCCCGGATAAAAGCGCACTAATTTATTCGTATTAACAAGCCAAAATTTTTTATCGGTATTTTCGCGAAGATACGCCTCATACATACCAGTGAATTTCGTTATCTCTTCGTATTTTAACAATTCCCTCGCCATAATAGCCATGTCATAAGCCGTACTGTAATGCCCCTTGGCAGGGAGACCAGTTGCATTTTTAAAATAAGTATTTTTCAAACCAAGTTCTTTTGCTTTATTATTCATTTTTTCAACAAATGCCTGCTCAGAACCAGCAATTCTTTCAGCCATGGCAACAGATGCATCATTCCCCGAGCCGATTGCGATTCCTTTCAAGAGCTCCTTCGTTGTCATTTCTTCACCCGGCTCTAAAAAGATTTGCGAACCGCCCATTGAAGCGGCATATTCACTTGCACGAATTTTCTCATTCCAGCTGAGTTTTCCTTCATCAATTGCTTCCATAATTAATAGCATGGTCATTATTTTCGTCATGCTCGCCGGCGGAAGCTCTTGATTGCTATTTTTTTCGTATAAAACTTTTCCGGTATCGCGTTCGATCAAGATTGCAGAGCGAACATTATTGACCAAATCCGGAATGCTGCTTTCCTTGGCAAAGGCCGAAGGATTCCACATTGATAAAAGCAGACTAGTGATCACGAAAAATACGGTGGCGATTCGTTTCATTCCATAACCCTCCATTCTTTATACGCACCATTTTTTCCAAATTGAACACTTTTATACAGTCTTTTCCTTCTCCTTTACAAAAAAAATCCGGGAGAGTTCTCCCGAATCATCACATGCTTATGGCTCTGTTATTTCTTCATAGATTAAAACCGGTGCTTCTACTTTCGCAGCTGAAATTGTAATATTGTGATAAAGCTTCTCTTTGATCTCTGTTACATTTTCAAAATTGCTGTATAACGTAACCAACGATTCTCCCTTTGCAACTTTGTCGCCAATTTTCTTTCTTAAAACAAGACCGGCTGCCAGATCGATAGAAGATTCTTTTGTCGCTCTCCCTGCTCCTAAAAGCATCGCAGCCGTTCCAATCTCGTCGGCAGTCATTCCCGCAACATAGCCATCTTCTTTGGATTTTAGCTCAAATTGATACTTCGCCTGCGGCAATTTTTCAGGATGATCAACAATCGTTGCATCTCCGCCTTGCGAACGGACGAACGTTTTAAACTTTTCCAATGCTTTTCCCTCTTCGATCGCCTTTTCAAGCAGGTTCCGAGCCTCTTTTAGCGAACCAGCTTTTTCTGCCAGACAGACCATATGGCTGCCAAGGGTTAAGCATAGCTCTGTCAAATCTTTTGGGCCATTTCCTTCAAGGGTATCAATTGCTTCTTTTACTTCAAGTGCGTTGCCAATTGCATAACCGAGTGGCTGGCTCATATCCGAAATGACAGCCATTGTTTTTCTGCCGACATTGTTGCCGATCTGAACCATCGCCTTTGCCAATTTCCTTGAATCATCAAGCGATTTCATAAATGCCCCTGCACCGGTTTTGACATCTAGAACAATTGCATCCGCACCCGCAGCAATCTTCTTGCTCATAATCGAACTGGCAATTAACGGAATGCTGTCAACGGTTGCTGTCACATCCCTTAAAGCGTACAGCTTTTTATCAGCCGGGGTTAGAT
>JAKACS010000624.1 GCA_021821235.1 Bacillota bacterium | reverse complement strand
CGGTTCATCCGTTAACATGTCCGTCATTTTCCACCCTTCTTCAAGCGCGGGGGTATAAACGGCAATCGGCTTCAGCGAGGATCCTGGCTGGGCTTTTAATTGGGAAGCACGGTTGTACCCTCTAAAGGTATGCTCGCCCCTGCCACCGACAATCGCCCTGATGCCACCCGTTTTTGGATCTTCTAAAACGGCACCACTTTGCACAATACGGTCGCTTCCTTTTGGAAAAAGGGCATCGTTTTGATACGTTTTTTCGGCAGCAGCCTGCATCGTCTGGTCAAGCTCTGTGAAGATTTTGTATCCGCCTGTCAGCAAGTCATCCTGTGATAAATCGTACTTCCCAATGGCCTCTTCCAAGACTTGATCAACATAATACGGGTATTTGCCCCTAAACGGATCGCCTCCCTTGTCTTGAAGAACAATCTGTTCTGTCCTCGCCTTTTTTAGCTGCTTGTCTGAAATAAACCCTTGCTCCTTCATAGCTGCTAAAACGACATCGCGCCTTTCTTTAGCTTTTTCCATATGATTGTACGGATTTAGGGCAGACGGTGCTTTAATAAGCCCGGCAAGCAAAGCGGATTCACTTAATGAAAGATCTTTAACGTCTTTGCCAAAATACTTCTGAGCAGCCTTTTTAATCCCCCAGGCGCCATCCCCAAAGTAAATTTGATTCAAATACATTTGCATGATTTCCGGTTTTGTGTACTTTTTCTCAATTTTTCGTGCAATAAAAATTTCATCAAGTTTCCGCTTGTATGTTTTCTTCGGGTTTAAAAAAACATTTTTGGCAAGCTGCTGGGTAATCGTGCTGCCGCCTTCAACTGTACCGCCGGCCTTTAAATTACGCAAAAGCGCACGCGTGATTCCGATAAAATCAATTCCGTGATGTTCATAAAAGCGGCGGTCTTCAATCGCTACAACGGCATGCTGCATATTTAAGGGGACTTGCTTGATCGAAACCCCTTCATTACGATTGGCCGTTATTTTGCTTGCCACTTTTCCATTTTTATCATAAAAAACGGTTGCTTGAGGAACTTCAAGCTTAAGAGCAGAAATATCCACATTATTTGCAAAGGCATGAAGGATAGTGAAAAATCCTAATATTATAATCAAAACAAATAGGATAAGGATTTGCGTCATATGCCATTTTTTCCAATTCTGTAATACGCTCTTCATCGATGCACCTCTGACCACTTCCTATTATTGGTACCATTTTCTTTTACCCATAATAGGAAATATTTACTCATTACTAGCTAATCATACCGATACAAAATTTTCGACAGACACAGAGGTTTTTTGGGGGTAAAAAAAAGAGCCCGCTGGCTCTGTTATTTCTTTGTTTGTTTTGTTAATTCCTTAAAGCGCATTTTTGAATTTTTTTCGTCAAAGCTGCTGAAAACCCGGTAATTTTTATCATCAACAATCCGAAAATGCTTACTGAGAATATTTTGCTGCAAAATATAGCCATTTCTACGGGAGATTTCTTTCCAGAAAATCTTTCCGCCCAATGCTTTCTTCTTTCTTACATCGATTCCTTCCCGCGCGACTGTCTCCAATACTTCTAACGGTTCGTTGCCAAATAAAAATTGAACGGTCTCGGTTTCGCGAAACAGTGCACAAATGGAAACAACCGTTGCCCAGTTGGCAAAAACTCTTCCCTTTTCAATTTGGACAAGGGTTTTTTTCGAAACGCCGATGATCTCGGCCATTTTATCCTGTGTATATCCTGCCTCTGTACGGATTAGGCGAAGCTTGTCAGATACCTGCATAATAATTTCTTCTCTATTCACTACAAAAGCCCTTCCTTCAATACCGTCTAGTGTAATTTTACACAGAAACAGGTTTCGATGAAAGTTATTTGCCTATGGGGCATTTTTGTTTCAAGGAAGTACTTGTGAATAGCTTCTAAGGTAAATACACTACTTTTGAATCGTCTGTTGAGCAGGAGTACAGCAGGAACTCGAACACGTTTTTTTCGCTTCACATGCGGCACATTTTCCTTTTTTTGATTTTTGAATAAAACGCACAAGCGCCCAGCCGGCATATCCGAAAATGACGGCACCGATAACAAAATTAGCAACCATCCATTTCACCTTCTTCCTTTATGCAGGTAATCGCTTCAAGCAAACCCAAGCAATTTCCCGCCTTGATAGACGAAAAAAGCCAATACATAGGCAACGGTTAGCGCGTAGCCAATTGCAAATACAGTCCATTTTTTTGAACCCGTTTCCTTCAAAATGGTTGCTGTTGTTGCTAGACACGGGATGTATAACAAAATAAAAACCATAAAGCTGTATGCGGCAAGCGGTGTATAGTATGATGCTAATAGCCCTTGAAGGCTCGACGTATTTGGAACAAAATAAATAATGTTCATTGTCGAAATAATTGATTCTTTTGCTAAAAATCCGGTAATCAATGAAGCCGCTGCCTGCCATGTGCCGAAGCCGAGCGGTTTCAAAAGCGGTGCAATAATATTGCCAATTGCGGCTAAATAGCTGTTATTCATCTCAACATTTAAACCGGACGGACCAGCATATGAGAGCAGCCAAATGAACACAGATCCAGCAAAAATAAATGTTCCAGCCTTGCGGATAAACCCTTTCCCTTTATCCCATGTACTCCGCCACAGCGATTGAAATTGCGGCATTCGATAGGGAGGAAGTTCAATGACAAACATGGAAGTTTCCGTTTTTAAAAGAGTCGAAGAAAAGATTTTCGCCAGAACAAAGGCTACGAAAACTCCGATTACATAAAGACTTAATACGATCGCTGCCTTTTGTCCGGCAAAAAAGGCGCCAACAAACAGTGCATAGACAGGCAGTCTTGCTGAACAGGACATTAACGGCGTTAATAAAATCGTTAAAAGACGCTCTTTTGGGGTTTCAATTGTACGTGCAGCCATTATCCCTGGAACATTGCAGCCAAAGCCAATGATCATGGGGATAAACGCTTTGCCATTCAAACCGACCGCTTCCATGATCCGATCCATTACAAGTGCTACACGCGCCATATAGCCTGAGTCTTCCAACAATGAAATAAAGAAAAACAGAATAAAAATTTGC
>JAKACS010000623.1 GCA_021821235.1 Bacillota bacterium | reverse complement strand
GATGCTTGGCGATGCAGGAGAATGGAAGATAATTCCTGTTGAAGAACTAAAGCGGTTGCGAAAAGCAGAGCACGATTTTGGGGCGTTAACCATTCATTCGGGTTGTCTGACGCTGGAGGAAGCAGAAGAGGAATGCTTTGAATTAGAAATTGAGTTTGATTTGACAGCTATTAACAAAATAGCCAAGTTTGGGGTGCTTGTCAGATGTTCTGCAGATGGTACTGAAGAAACGGTTGTAAGCTATGATGCAGCATCCCGATTATTGAAAGTCGGACGGGATCATTCAGGTGAAGGCGAAAAAGCGGGCTCACAGGCAAAAGTTCCAGAGGGATTGGATTCGCTCGTATTGCGGCTGCTGGTTGATCGCTCTTCGCTTGAAGTGTATGCCGAAAAAGGCAGTATCTTTTTAACCAATCGAATTTATCCGCAACCGGAAAGCATTAAAATCAAGCTATTTGCCGAAGGTGGTTCAGTTAAGGTCCATTCATTGAAAGTTTGGAAATTGGCATAAAAAAACAAGCTGTTCTCATACAGTATAGAAATTGTGTTGAATGGTCTTCAAAGCATTAAATTTTGAACAGGAGGGATAGCAGTGGGAGTGGTCTTTGATGCCAAGGAGCAGATCTTTCATTTGCAGGGGAAAGATACAAGCTATTGTTTGCAAATCGTACGGGAGGGATATTTAGCCCATTTATACTGGGGGCAGAAAATAAAAAACTACACGGGTAGCAACCCGATTCGGTTTGTGAGCCGCAGCTTTTCTCCTAATCCCGTCCCATCTGATCGTACTTTTTCACTCGATACGCTGCCGCAGGAGTACCCTGCCTATGGAAACACGGATTTTCGCGCGCCGGCATATCAAGTTCAATTGGAAAACGGCTCAACCATTTCCAATTTGCGTTTCCAAAAGCAGCGAATTTACCGCGGTAAACCGCAGCTACATGGTCTGCCTGCTACGTATGTAGAAGATGAGCACGAAGCTGAAACCTTGGAAGTGATGTTGGAAGATTCGCAAATTGGACTAATGGTTGTTTTAACATATACGGTTTTTGAAAATGATAATGTCATCACCCGTTCAGCAAGATTTTACAATCAGGGGTCGCATACAGTAAAAATTCTCCGTGCCCTTAGTGCCAGTGTCGATTTTCGCGATGACCAATTTGACCTATTAACACTTTACGGCGCCCACGAAAACGAACGCAATCTCTTAAGACGCAGTATTGTTCCTGGAATTCAGGGAAGTGAAAGCAGAAGAGGTGCCAGTAGCCATCAGCAAAATCCATTTATGGCGTTGTTTAGGAAAAATGCTGATGAGGACTATGGAGAAGTGTACGGTTTCAATCTTGTTTATAGCGGAAATTTTGCTGCGCAGGTTGAAGTGGATCAATTTCATACTGCAAGGGCATCAATCGGAATCAACCCGTTTGATTTTAGCTGGCTCCTTAAACCAGGGGATTTTTTTCAAACTCCAGAAGCGGTTCTGGTGTATTCAAATGAAGGATTGGGTGGAATGAGCAGGACGTATCATGAGTTATACCGAGCCCGTTTATGCCGCGGAACACACCGCGACCTTCTTCGGCCAATAGTAATCAATAATTGGGAAGCAACGTATATGAAATTTACCGCTGAAAAAATTATCGAAATTGCTAAAGCAGGGAAGGAAGTTGGGATCGAATTATTGGTACTTGATGATGGCTGGTTTGGCAAAAGGGAAAATGATAAAAGTTCCCTTGGGGACTGGGTTGTGAATAAGCGCAAGTTGCCAAACGGATTAAAAGATCTTGCTGAACGTGTTCGAGGATTGGGAATGGAATTTGGCCTTTGGTTTGAACCGGAAATGGTCTCGGTTGACAGTGAGCTTTACCGTCAGCATCCCGATTGGTGTTTGCACGCGCCAAATCGCAATCGATCAGAAGGCAGGAATCAGCTTGTGCTCGACTTATCGAGAAAAGAGGTTTGCGATTATATCGTTGAGGCCGTCACGAAAATATTAACAAGCGCCCCGATTACCTATGTGAAATGGGATATGAACCGTCATATGACCGAAATCGGTTCGGTAGAATTGCCGCCTGAGCGGCAGCGGGAAACGGCCCACCGCTACATGCTTGGTCTTTATCATGTCTTGGAGGAAATTACTTCGCGTTTCCCGGATGTGCTGTTTGAAAGTTGTTCTGGCGGCGGTGGCCGTTTTGACCCAGGAATGCTTTATTACATGCCGCAAGTCTGGACAAGTGATAACACTGACGCAGTTTCCCGGTTGAAAATTCAGTACGGAACAAGCTTGATCTATCCAGCGGTAACCATGGGGGCACATGTTTCCGCAGTTCCTAACCATCAAGTGCGCCGGGTTACATCGCTGGAAATGCGCGGGCATGTTGCGATGTCAGGAAATTTTGGCTACGAGCTGGATTTAACCAAATTAACGGCAAAAGAAAAAAAGGAAATCAAAGAGCAAGTTCGGCTTTATAAAGATATCCGAGCACTTGTTCAGTTTGGCATCTTTTACCGGTTGCTTAACCCATTTAAAGGTAATCAGGCAGCATGGATGTTTGTGGCAGAAGATCAGTCTGAAGCGGTCGCCTGCTGGTATCAAGTTCTGGCGGAGCCGAATGCACCGCTTATTTCTTTATTTTTAAAGGGATTAGATCCTGATTCCAATTATCAACAAATCGATACAGGAAAAGTGTATGGCGGTGATGAATTAATGTATGCAGGAATTGCTATCCCGCGGTTTAAAGGCGATTTTCGCAGCCTGTTTTGGAGGTTTGAGCGAGTTTAAGGTTCATTTCGGCAAATTAAAAACATAGCGCAGAACAAAAATCAATGGGGCTTAGGCTTTTAGTTGATTTTTGAATCTGCTTTTTATATCGTCTTTTCCGTTTTTTTAGGGAAATAGAAATAGTTACAATGAGCGCGGAATCGCGCACCATTCTCCTAACAAAAGGAAAAAACGAGAGCAAAAAGCCAGGAATCGCGCACCATTCTCCTAATAAAAGGAAAAACGAGAGCAAAAAGCCAGGAATCGCGCACCATTCTCCTAACAAAAGGAAAAAACAAGAGTAA
>JAKACS010000622.1 GCA_021821235.1 Bacillota bacterium | reverse complement strand
GGATATTAAAACAAATGCCTTGGAGTCCGCGAGAATGAACTGGTTGAAAACGCTGAACCGCCAGATGCTGAGTGAACAAGTGCTTTTTACAAAATTGCAGACAAATTCCCAACTGTCATATAAATCTGCGCTTGCTATTATCATTTCCTTTTTTATTTACCTTTCTGTTAATTGGTTTCACTCCGAGCCGGGTAAGTTGCTCGTGCTAATCATGTTGTTTTCAAGACTTTGGCCGCGGTTTGTCGGGATTCAGTCCAGTTTGCAGCAGCTGGCATTGACGCTGCCATCCTTTAAGATCCTTTACGATTTGCAAACAAGTACGAAAGTGGATAATGAAGCTTGTTTAGCGGAGGAAAAGGAGCTTGAGCCCCTCGCGATGTGCAAGATGCTAGAGTGCCGAAATGTGTTTTTTCGCTACAGTCAAGCCGATTCACGTTATGCCTTACGAAGTGTGAGCGTGGACATTCCGATTAATCGCCTGACTGCGATTGTTGGAAAATCTGGTGCTGGAAAAAGTACCCTTGTAGACTTGCTTTCGGGCTTGCATCGCCCTGAAAAAGGGGAATTGCTGCTTGATGGTACCATATTAACGGATAAAACAGTGCTGGCGTTTCGAAAAACGATTGGTTTTGTTCCACAGGATCCCTTCTTATTCAATGCCAGCCTGAAGGAAAATCTTATGTTGATGAATTCTGCGGCAACCGAAGACGAATTATGGGACGCATTGGAAATGGCGGCGGCAGCTGACTTTGTCCGGCGTCTTCCGCAAGGTCTGCAAACACGTGTGGGCGACCGTGGGATTAGCTTGTCCGGCGGCGAACGACAGCGGCTCGTTTTGGCTCGCGCATTGCTGAAGCACCCTTCCGTTTTGATTTTAGATGAAGCGACAAGCGCCTTAGATGCCGAAAATGAAGCACGCATCCGCGAGGCATTGGAAAAGTTGAAAGGCAAAATGACGATCATTCTTATTGCCCATCGTCCTTCAACCATTCAAAATGCCGACCAGGTCATTGAATTAGAGGGAGGAAAAGTGAAAAAGATTACAGTACTTCAAAAGGAAGAACTACTTATGGGGTGAGAAAAACTGGGCAAAAACCGGAAGGCGCTGAAAAAGTCCTCGTGTAAACGTTCTTTGAAACTTGTCTGTCGATTTCCTCTCAAGAAGCTCGCTTTCCGGAGGGCATTTGCTCTTAATCAGCCCCGGCAAATATAAGTACTTACTCTGTTTAAAATTCAACATTCACTCAGTTTGGGAATCATAGGCTCTCTTTGATTCCCATTTTTGCTTTGGTCCATCGATTTTGGGAATCATAGGCTTTCTTTGATTCCCATTTTTGCCGTGATCCATCGATCGGCTGATTTTTTCCATTTTATTGGAATTCGCTTGTCAGCAGGCCCCTCTATCACCCCGTTTTTTCTTTTTACTCGTTTGAATGATTAGCTAAAAAAACCTTTAGCTTTTTCGGACTCCGAACCATCAGTTTTTCCGGCAACCTGGCAAGTTTTCCGCCGTTTTAATGTGTGATTCTGCCTTCTCACGAGGGGATTCCGCCTTCATACAGGGTTTTTCCGCCTAGAGGATTTACGCACAAAAAAACTCATCACTAGGATGAGCATCATGCTTAGTCTTTAGATCTACTGCCACCGTTTTTGTTATTCCCATCGTCTTTTCCATCATCGCCACCGTTTTTGTTATTCCCATCGTCTTTTCCACCATCGCTACCATTTTTATTATTCCCGTCGTCTTTTTCATTTTCGCTTCCATTTTTGTCTCCGCTTTTGTCACCATTATCTTTATTGTCATCTCGCTCATCTTGCCAGCCGCTGTTATCGTCTTTACCCCCATTTCCCTTGTCGTCTTGTCCTTCGCCCTTATCGCTGTTATCATTTGAGCTATCCTTGCTTTCACCATCCGAACCGCTGCCTTTATCATCGCCTTGTTTATCGTCACCGTTTTCACCATTCCCTTTATCATCCGAACCATGGCCACCTAAATCAATACCACCGCCATGATTTTGATTTCCGTCTCCATCCTGATCATCATCATAGCCCCAATCATCATCATTGTCCGAATCATGGCCACTAATTTTCGTTTCAAATCGAATCAATTGATGACTAATTACTTTCGGAGCTGTATACACCTTTTCTTCCATCCCTCTTTTTCCTCCCTTTTATGCCTTCACTATCTTTTTATTTATAAGCATTGAAATAAATGGAAATGCCCCGATCAGCTTCCCCCATGTTGCTGGAATAAGACCGTTCAGGGAAATGGTTTTATCTTTTCGCTTGATTTTAACCAATTTCCCAATCAGCTGCTCATCTGATACAGGCTGGTCAAAGCTTAAATTTGCATCTCCTTTAAAAAGGCACCGATGCTCCTGATTTTTTTGAAAAAAACGATGAGCGACAAGCTGCCCTTCTGTAATAAATAAAATAATGTCGCCTTTTTCAATGGCTTGCGGGTCAATTTGGACAAATTCGCAAATGTCTCCCTGCTGAATAAGCGGGTACATACTCTTCCCACTGGCAGGCAGCCTTACCATTCCCTTCTTTTGCACAATCAGTTTTAGCGTTTGAACTGTTTGTTCATCCATCAACATGTTGAATCAGATCGTATTCAACTAATTTTTCCAAGAATTGTTCTATATCCTTCTGCACTTGTTGAATCGTGACTTCTGCTGAAAATTTTTCAAGTAACGCTTTCGTGAGTGAATCAATCGTTTGGATTTCCTGCAACAAATCCCAACAGTAGCTGCCGACCTCATTTATTTTCGTAACGGTATAGTGGTCTGGATTTAAAATAACCAGCTCCTCATCAAGCTTTGCTGCATCCACTTCAGCTTTTGTTCGATATTTTACGGTCAAGACGAAATCAACTCCCAAAATGTAGGATCTTTTTGAAAATAAAGCTCGTAAATTGGCACCTTTTTAACTATGTTGGTTACCATTTGCATAATCTTTCTTGTTTCTGTCTGACCGGGTGACCAAAAGAAGATCTTATCCATTAGTTCGAGGAGAGCATCCGATTTTTCCAACCTTATCCTTTTGTTTTGCTTCGATTGG